>JANORY010000060.1:0-2329 GCA_031415535.1 Burkholderiales bacterium
TCCGCGTGGTCGCCAATGATGGCCAACTCGGTGGCACACTGGGCCGCTACGCGGTCAAGGAATCCAAGGCAAAATCGATTGCCTTGATCGATGATCGTACCGCCTACGGCCAAGGCGTGGCTGACGAGTTCGAGAAGGCAGTTAAGGCGGCCGGTGGCAAGGTCGTTGGCCGCGAGTTCACCAACGACAAGGCAACCGATTTCACCGCCATCCTGACCTCCTTGAAGGGCAAGAAGCCCGACCTGGTGTTCTTTGGTGGTATGGATGCGGTCGCAGGTCCGATGCTTCGTCAGCTCAAGCAATTGGGTATGAATGTCAAATTCATGGGCGGTGACGGAATCTGTTCGGAAGAACTCGGCAAACTGGCCGGTGACGCGATGTCGGACAGCCAGGTTATTTGCGCTGAAGCCGGCGGCATTACCAAAGAAAAAGCCGCCGCGATGGACGCCTGGAAAAAGCGTTTCAAAGAAAAGTTCAACACCGACGTGCAAATTTACGCACCGTATGTTTATGACTCGGTGATGGTCATGGCGGCCGCGATGCAGAAAGCCAACTCGGCCGAGCCGGCAAAGTATCTGCCAGAACTTGCCAAGTCCAACTACGACGGTATCACCGGCAAGATCGTCTTTGATGCCAAAGGCGACATCAAGGACGGCACCTTGACGCTGTACACCTACAAGGGTGGCAAGCGCTCCTCGATGATGGTAGTCAAGTAAGTTTCAAGCTTGATCGAGCAACAAAAAACGCCTCGGACTTCCGAGGCGTTTCTTATGGTGCCCGCCGAGTTAACGGGACAAGTGGATCAAGCAGCAAAAGCCGACTAAGCGGGAACTGAAACTTTCTCAGGTTCTGGCAGCACCTTTGATAGCCGGTTCCAGGTTTGAATGACCGTGTCCGGGTTCAGCGAAATCGAGTCAATGCCTTGCGCCATCAGCCATTCGGCAAGATCCGGATAATCCGAGGGCCCTTGCCCGCAAATACCCACATACTTATTGACTTTTCGGCACGATTGAATGGCCCGCTGAAGCAACGCTCGTACCGCCAGATCACGTTCGTCAAACCCTTCGGCCACCAGCCCTGAGTCACGATCCAGACCAAGGGTAAGCTGGGTCAGATCGTTCGAGCCGATCGAGAAACCATCGAAGTATTCAAGAAACTGATCCGCCAGAATCGCGTTCGACGGCAATTCGCACATCATGATGATCCGCAAGCCGTCCTGGCCACGCCGCAAGCCGTTGCGGGCCAGCAATTCAATCACCGCCGCTGCTTCGCGCAAGGTGCGCACGAACGGCACCATCAATTCAATGTTGGTCAGTCCCATGTCGTTGCGAACCCGTTTCATCGCCTCACACTCGAGCTCGAAACATTCGCGAAAGCTCGGCGCAATGTAACGCGACGCACCCCGAAAGCCGAGCATCGGATTCTCCTCCTCGGGTTCGTAGCGGGCACCACCAATCAGTTTGCGGTACTCGTTCGACTTGAAGTCGGACAAACGGACGATCACTTTTTTCGGATAGAACGCGGCGGCAATCGTCGCCATCCCTTCGGCCAAGCGCTCGACATAAAACGCCTTCGGAGTGCTGTGGCCACGTGCTACGCTCTCAACCGCCTTTTTCAGTTCATGGTCAACGTTCGGATAATCGAGAATCGCTTTGGGGTGAATGCCGATGTTGTTGTTGATGATAAATTCAAGCCGTGCGAGACCTACGCCGTCGTTCGGAAGCTGCGAAAAGTCGAATGCCAATTGCGGATTGCCGACATTCATCATGATCTTCACCGGAATTTCCGGCATGGTGCCGGTTTCAAGTTCGGTGATCTCGGTTTCGAGCAAACCGTCATAGATAAATCCGGTGTCGCCCTCCGAGCAGGAGACGGTGACCAGGGAATCGGTGCGCAGTCGTTCGGTTGCATCGCCACAACCGACCACCGCCGGAATGCCCAGTTCACGGGCAATAATCGCCGCATGACAGGTACGCCCGCCACGGTTGGTGACAATCGCCGACGCGCGCTTCATGACCGGCTCCCAGTTCGGGTCGGTCATATCGGTGACTAGGACATCGCCGGGCTGCACCAGGTCCATCTGACTCGAATCGGCAATGATGCGAACCGGGCCAGCGCCAACCTTTTGTCCAATCGCGCGGCCAGTCGCCAATACTTCCGAGCTGCCCTTTAATTTGAAGCGCTGTTGCCGGGTCTCCAACTTTTGCGATTTGACGGTTTCAGGCCTGGCCTGCAGGATATACAACTTGCCGTCGCGGCCGTCCAGACCCCACTCAATATCCATCGGCCGGCCGTAGTGTTTCTCGATTATGACGGCGTACTTTGCCAA
>JANORY010000061.1:0-11201 GCA_031415535.1 Burkholderiales bacterium
CGAGTGCTTCCGAAGGGAGGACCGGAAGAGGCGGGCGTATGTCCGAGCGACCGATCGCAGATCGGGCGTGAGTTCGCCCCGCCCCGGTCCGTACGAGGAAGACGAGGGTAGCCTCGCGCAGCGAGGCCGCAGCACCCTGCCCGCCGCCCCTGCGCACGGCGCTTCGCCACCGGAAAGACGCAACACAATTTGCGCACGCATGAACTTAGAAGTTCCCAACGAACCACTCCTTCATCTTGCGCAAGGTGTCTTTCATGGAACCGCTCTGCTCGGCGACCTTGCGGCCGCGGTGCCGATGTAGCCGCGCCTCTTCGAGCAAACCGACTGCCGTCGCAAAACGCGGTGTTCTGACGACATCGGCCAGACCGCCGTTGTAAATCGGCATTCCTAAGCGAACCGGTTTCAGGAAGATGTCTTCGGCCAGCTCGAGCATGCCCGGCAACAGGCTGGTGCCACCGGTGATCACGACACCGCTGGAGAGCAGTTCCTCGTAACCCGATTCGCGCACGACCTGGTGCACCAGCGAGAACAATTCTTCAACCCGCGGTTCAACCACGGCAGCCAGCGCTTGTTTGGACAAGGTGCGCGGTTCGCGATCGCCAATGCCTGGAACCTCAAGTTTGTCGTTCGGATTAGCCAGCACCTGTTTGGCCAGCGCATGACTTAGCTTGATGTCCTCGGCGTCCTGTGTGGGCGTGCGCAGCGCCATGGCGATATCGTTGGTAATCTGATCGCCGGCAATCGGAATGACGGCGGTGTGACGAATCGCACCGCCGGTGAAAATCGCAATATCAGTGGTGCCGCCGCCGATGTCCACCAGCACCACACCAAGTTCCTTTTCATCATCGGTCAAGACCGAATTGCTGGAGGCTAGCGGCTGCAGCGTCAGATCGGCGACTTCAAGTCCACAGCGACGCACGCACTTGACGATGTTTTGCACCGCCGAAACCGCGCCCGTCACAATATGCACCTTGACTTCGAGGCGCACGCCACTCATGCCGATCGGTTCGCGAATGTCTTCCTGACCGTCAATAATGAACTCTTGCGGCAGCACATGCAGGATTTGCTGATCGGTCGGAATATTGACCGCCTTCGAGGTTTCGATCACTCGGGCGACATCGGCTTCATTCACTTCTTTGTCCTTGATCGCGACCATACCGCTTGAGTTAAAGCTGCGAATATGGCTGCCGGCAATTCCGGTGTAGACCGTTTTGATCTTGCAATCGGCCATCAGCTCGGCTTCCTCAAGCGCCTTCTGAATGGATTGCACCGTGTGTTCGATATTGACCACCACACCCTTGCGCAGTCCCTTGGACTCGTGATGACCCAGGCCGACAATTTCATAACGACCATCGGGCAACATTTGTGCCACGATTGCAACGATTTTTGACGTGCCGATATCCAGGCCGACAATCAGATCGTTTGAATCTCGGGATGCCATCTAGTTCATATCCTTGGGCGAGGTACTCAATTTTTCTTGGCTAACTTAGCCGAGCTTACTTCTGGGGAAAGTCCGGCTGCTTCATCGGAATTCAGAATGGCAACCGAACGGATCGCAAAGCCATTCGGGTAACGCAGATCGATGACTTCAGCCTTGCGATCAAGTCTTTCCTGAACGCGCGGAAACACAGCGGCCCAACGCTTGACGCGTTCTTCGATCGAAACGTTCTGATCGCGCCCCAATAACAATCGGGTTTCATCATCCAAAGTGACTGTCCAGGCGTGTCGACTCGACAGAGCGACGGTTTCCGGCGTTCGTCCGAGCACCGACAGCCAGCGCCGAAGGTCCTCAAATCGGTGAATGACCAATGCCTCGTTACCGTCCGGTCCTCTGAGCACCGGCAGCGGCCCATCTTCTTCGGCCTGGGTGATGCTGGCGGAATAAAGTTCACCGAAGGTGTTGACCAGTTTCGAATCACCCCAAACCGCCATCGGTTGGTGCTCTTCGATCGCCACCGACAGGTGATTCGGCCAAACCCGGCGAATCGATGCCCGACGGACCCATGGCACCGATTCGTAGTGCGCACGAATCGCGTCCAGATTGACCGTAAAGAAGTTGTTGCCGACATTGCGCTGACTCGATGCGCGCAACTGCGGGCTGGACACATGACGTAATTGATAGCCTGGCGCGGCCTCGATGTCGACGCTGGTGATCGAGAACATCGTCTGGTGGATCAACCACCACGAGCTTGCCGAAATACCGGTCAACGTGACCACGCTGAGCAGAGCAACCGCCAGGCGATTCATCAACCGGGCGTTATCCCAGAGGCCCATACGTTCGCTCATGGTCGCGCCCCTGCCCTGATTTTGAGACGGGCACCGGCGAGCACCTCAAGGACCAACTGTTCGTAGCTGATACCGACCGCCTTCGCGGCCATCGGCACCAGCGAGTGATCGGTCATGCCCGGCGAGGTATTGATTTCGATCAAAAACGGCTTCTGATCACGCTCACGCAACATGAAGTCGGCACGCGCCCAGCCCTCGCAACCCAGCGCATGAAACGACGCCAGCGCAAGCCGCTGTATTTCGGCGGTCAGCGCAGCATCGAGCGGTGCCGGACACAAGTACTGGGTATCGTTGGTGAAATACTTGTTCTGATAATCATAATTGCCCTGCGGTGCACGAATTTCTATGATCGGTAGCGCGCGTGCGTCATTGCCACGTCCGAGAATCGATACCGTCAACTCGCGGCCGCTGATAAATTCCTCGGCCAGTACTTCATCGTCATAGCGGGCGGCCAGCTCGAACGCATCGTTGACCTGCGAATAACCGAGCACCTTGCTAATACCGATGGTCGAGCCTTCATGCGGTGGCTTCATCATCAGCGGCAAGCCCAGTTCGTCGGGCAGGTTGCGCAAGACATCACCGCGCCTGACGACCGTAAATCGGGGTGTCGGTAAACCATGGGTCAACCAGATTCTCTTGGTAAATACTTTGTCCATCGCAATTGCCGAGGCCATGACACCGCTGCCGGTGTAGGGTATGCCAAGCATCTCGAGCGCGCCTTGAATCGTTCCGTCTTCACCGAAGCGGCCATGCAGCGCAATGAATGCGACTGCAAAGCCGTCGCGCTTGAGTTGACCGAGATCCTGTTCCGCAGGATCGAACGGCTGCGCGGCAACCCTTTGGCGTCGCAGGGCGGCCAGTACGCCATTGCCGCTACGCAGAGAAATTTCGCGTTCGGCCGACACGCCACCCAACAGTACGGCGACCTTGGCCTTGGTGTAGTCAATGGTCATAGGCCAACCAACTCCTTTACGGCTGCGGCGACCGAACCGATCGAACCGGCACCCATTGCAATCACCACGTCACCGGCGCGCGCCGAATCGATAATGGCCTGCGGCATCCCAGCAATATCCTCAACAAATAACGGTTCGACCTTGCCCTGCACCCGCACTGCGCGGGTCAAAGCTCGGCCATCGGCCGCCACAATCGGCGCTTCACCGGCCGGATAAACATCAGCCAGCAACAGCACATCGCAAGTTGACAAGACCCGGGCGAAGTCTTCGAACAAATCGCGCGTGCGCGTAAAGCGGTGCGGCTGAAAGGCCAACACCAGCCGCCGGTTCGGGAAGGCACCGCGAGCGGCCGCCAAAGTCGCTGCCATTTCGACCGGGTGGTGACCATAGTCATCGATCATCGCAAAGTGGCCGCCACCCTGCGCCGCCGGCACGGGCAGATCGCCGTAGCGCTGGAAACGCCGCCCGACACCATGGAACTCGGCGAGCGCGGCAACGATGGCGTCATCGGACACACCTAATTCGTCGGCAACCGCAATCGCGGCCAGCGCGTTCTGCACGTTATGCATACCGGGCAGATTCAGGCTGATGTCAAGCTTGCGGCCACCTTCGCGGGCCACGGTAAACAACATTCGACCATGGTCGGCGCGCGCATCAACCGCGCGAAATTGCGCTTCAGCCGAAAAGCCATAACTAATAATCGGCTTCGACACAAACGGCATGATTTCTCGTACATGAATATCATCAACACACAGCACCGCAGCGCCGTAGAAGGGCAAGCGTTGGGTAAACTCGACGAACGCCTGACGCAATCGCGAGAAGTCATGACCATAGGTCTCCATATGGTCGGCATCGATGTTCGTAATCACCGCAATCATCGGCATCAGATTCAGAAACGACGCATCTGACTCATCGGCCTCGACCACAATATAGTCACCCGAACCGAGCTTCGCATTGACCCCGGCGCTATTTAATCGCCCACCGATGACAAAGGTCGGATCCAATCCGCCTCGTGCCAGAATCGACGCGACCAAGCTGGTGGTGGTGGTTTTGCCATGTGTTCCAGCAATCGCCACGCCCTGCTTGAGTTTCATCAGTTCGGCGAGCATCAGCGCACGCGGCACAATTGGCGTTCGTCGGGCTCGAGCGGCAATGACCTCCGGGTTATCACCCCGCACCGCCGTCGAGGTCACGATGCAATCGGCGTCGGCAACGTTCTCGGCGGCATGCCCCTGAATCACTTGCGCACCGAGCTGGGCGAGTCGGCGAGTCGTGGCAGTCGTTGCAATATCCGAGCCGCTGATTTTGTAGCCCAGATTCAGCAGAACCTCGGCAATGCCACTCATGCCCGAACCACCGATGCCGACAAAGTGAATTTTCTTGACCTTGTGCTTCATCGCGCGACCTCCTCACAGACGTCGGCGACGCGTCGTGCTGCGTCGGGTTTGGCCAGCAAGTGCGCGCGTAGTGCCATCGCCAATAACTTCTCGCGATTCAGCTCGCGTAACAAGCTGGCCAGCCGATCCGGGGTCAAGTCGTTTTGCGGCAGCAAGATCGCCGCCTGTTGATCGGACAGGAATCTGGCGTTGGTCGTTTGATGATCGTCGACCGCAAACGGAAACGGCACCAGCAGACTGGCCACGCCGACGGCGGCTAATTCCGAGACGGTCATCGCGCCGGCGCGGCAGATCACCAGATCGGCGTTGCCATAGGCGCTCGCCATATCGTCGATGAAATCGAGTAACACGGCGCTCACGCCGGCTTCGCGATAAGCATCGGCCAACGCCTGCGAATTTGCCTTGCCACTTTGATGCGTGACCAAGGGGCGAGCGTCGGCGGGCAACATGGCCAATGCCTTCGGGACTGCCTGATTCAAGGCCTGGGCACCCTGGCTGCCACCAACCACCAGCACCCTGAGTGGGCCGCTGCCGCCGTTATAACGGTGCTGCGGCGACGCCACTGCAAGCATCTCGGGACGCACCGGATTGCCACACCATTCAGCGCTTTGAAGGGCATTCGGAAAGGCCGTCAGTACTCGATCGGCGACCCGCGCCAACACCTTGTTGGCGAGCCCGGCAACCGAATTCTGCTCGTGCAGCACCAACGGGCGGCCGGTTAATGAAGCCATCATGCCACCGGGGAAACTGATATAGCCGCCAAGCCCTAGAACCACGTTCGGGCGGGTCGCCCGAATCGCGCTCAGGCTCTGCCAAAACGCACGCAGAAGATTCATCGGCAACAGGATCTTGGTCAGCAGACCCTTGCCGCGCAGACCGCCAAACTGCACCCAGCGCATCGGAATGCCGTGTTTCGGAACCAGGCTCGCCTCCATCCCGTTCGGATTGCCCAGCCAAACAACATTCCAGGCCCGCTCGCGCATCATTTGCGCCACCGCCAAACCTGGCATGACATGGCCACCGGTGCCGCCTGCCATGATCATGACGGTACGGCTCATGGGCGGCCACCGCGCATGAATTTGCGGTTCTCGAAATCGATTCGCAACAGAATGGCAATCGCAACTCCGTTCACCAGCATGCCACTGCCGCCATAACTCATGAGCGGCAAAGTCAAGCCTTTAGTCGGCAGTAAACCGACATTCACGCCCATGTTGATAAAGGCCTGCAGACCAATCCAAAGCCCGATGCCTTTGGCAACCAGGCCTGGGAAAATTCGATCGACGACAATCGCTTGACGACCAATCTCAAAGGCTCGTTTGGTCAACCAGAAGAACAACACCACGACCGTCATGACGCCGAGCAGCCCGAGTTCCTCGCCGATGACGGCGAGCAGAAAGTCGGTGTGTGCCTCTGGCAAGTAATGCAGCTTCTCAACCGAACCACCGAGGCCCACGCCGAATAACTCGCCGCGCCCGAAGGCAATCAAGGAGTGCGATAACTGATAACCCTTGCCGAGCGCGTTGACCGGATCGAACGGATCCAGATAGGCAAAGATGCGTTCGCGGCGCCACGGCGAGAAGTGAATGATCGCGGCAAATACGGCGCTCGCAATCAACACCAGACCGCTGAATAACTTGCCATTGACGCCACCGAGGAACAGTACGCCCATGGCGATCGCCGCAATCACAATAAAGGCACCCAAATCCGGCTCAAGCAACAACAGCACACCGACGATGGCCACCACGCCACCCAGGGGCATAAAACCCTTGCGAACGCTCTGCATGAAGTCCTGCTTGCGCACCGTGTAGTCGGCCGCATACAACACCACGAACAGCTTCATCAGCTCCGACGGCTGGACATTGAGGAAGTACAGCGACAGCCAGCGGCGGGCACCAAACACGACCTTGCCGACGCCGGGGATCAGCACCACAACGAGCAACACCAGGCCGAGCAGAAACAGAGCAGGTGCCCACACCTGCCATTGCCGAACCGGTACGGCAAACGCGACCAGGCCGACCACCGTCGCCAGCGCAATCGAGAACGCATGCCGGGTCAGGAAGTGCGTCGACTTGTAGTTCGCAAAGCGGGTCGATTCGGGCAGAGAGACCGTTGCCGAATAAACCATGACCAGGCCGAGCGTGGCCAACACCGCCACCACCCAGAGAATTTTCGTGTCAATCAATTCGATCGGAGCGACAACACTTTTGTCCCCGGCCGTCCTGGAACGCCGCACCTTGGGTAACTTGAGCGTAAGGGCTTTCACTGCACCGCTCCTAGCTCAAGCGCCCGCTCGCGGACCGCTGCCACAAACACTTCGGCGCGATGACCGTAGTTGCGGAACATATCAAAGCTCGCACAGGCCGGTGACAACAATACACAGTCACCCGGCTTGGCCTGCTGGCTGGCAATGACGACCGCTTCCGCCATGCTTTCTGCGCTGAATAACGCGACACCAGTAGCCGCCAGAGCGGCATGCAAAATCGGCGCATCGCGACCCAACAAAACTACCGCCCGCGCATTGGCCCGTACCGGTGCCGCCAACGGGCTGAAGTCCTGACCCTTGCCTTCACCCCCGGCGATCAGCACACAAGGTTTGCCGATACCGCCGAGTGCCGCGACCGTCGCGCCGACGTTGGTGCCTTTGCTGTCGTCGTAGTAGTCAATCTCGCGAATCGAGCAGATCCATTGACAGCGATGCGGCTCGCCCTCATAACTGCGCAATCCGTGCAGACTGCGGGCCAGTGGAATACCAATCGACTGCAACAGGGCCAACGCAGCAAGCGCATTGGCCTGATTGTGCGAACCACGAATCTTCATCGCATCGGCAGGTATCAGACGCTTGACCCGAAACGGTGGCGGATCTTTGCTGCCGCGTCGCCTGGGCGCTTCTTCATCCAATACGGCTTCGGCCAACCATTGCAAGCCGGCCTCATGAACAATACCAAAGTCACCGACCGCCGCCGGCACCGATAGACCAAAGCTCGAACGCTTGATCGCGCGCACCGGTTGGGTCACAACATCATCGCGATTAAACACCGCCACCGCCGCCGCGTTGTAAACACTCTGCTTGGCGTCGCGGTAGGATTGCATCGTCAGGTGCCAGTCAAGATGATCCTGCGACAGATTCAAAATACACGCGGCATCCGGCCGAAGCGAGTGCGTCAGCGCCAACTGAAAGCTGGAGAGCTCCAGTATCCAGAGCTCGGGCAAGTCCTTGCGCTCGATACACTCGCGCAGACAATCCAAGGCGGCCGGGTTGATGTTTCCGGCGGCCTGAGTTTTGATATTTGCGCTGTTGCACAGATGCGCCGCCAACGCGGTAGTCGTGGTCTTGCCGTTGGTGCCGGTAATCGCCACCACGCGCGGCTGATAACCCTGATCGGCCAGATGCGCCAGCGCTTGAGCAAACAGTTCGATCTCGCCCTGCACCGCAATGTCGCGGCGGCGTGCGAGCTGGTAGAACGCTCCAAACGGACCCTGCTCAATCGACAGCCCAGGACTCCAGGCGACCAGCTCAATACCCTCCAGCAGCGAGTCGCTCAGATCACCGGCTATAAACTCGGCGCTCGGCAGCGCAGCCGCCAGTGCTTCGCGCGCACGATCAACCTCGGGCTCGCCTCGGCGGGTGTCGGCAACCCGCACTCGGGCACCGACATAAGCGAGCCAGCGCGCCATCGCCAGACCGGACACACCCAGCCCGAGTACCAGCACATGCCGACCGGCGAGATCAAACAGTTGCATTTGGGCGTGCGCGTTGATGGGTTCAGTCATGGCGCGCTCCTCATCGCAGTTTCAACGAGGACAAACCGAACAACACCAACATCATCGTCACGATCCAGAATCGAACGACAACCTGCGACTCCTTAACCCCACCCACTTCGAAATGGTGATGCAAGGGTGCCATGCGGAAAATTCTCCGGCCTTCACCAAAACGCTTCTTGGTGTATTTGAAGTAACCCACCTGCAACATGACCGAGAGCGTCTCGGCAACGAACACGCCGCCCATAATGAACAGCGCAATCTCCTGCCGCACGATCACCGCAATAGTGCCGAGTGCGCCACCGAGCGCGAGCGCGCCGACGTCGCCCATGAACACCTGCGCCGGATAGGCGTTGAACCAGAGAAAGGCCAGCCCGGCACCGGCGATGGCACCGCAAATCACCGTCAGCTCACCAGCACCTGGTATGTAGGGAATCAACAAGTATTTGGAGAAGACTGAATTGCCGGTGACATAGGCGAACACGCCCAAGGCGCTGCCGACCATGACGGCCGGCAAAATCGCCAGACCATCGGCACCGTCGGTCAGATTCACGGCATTGCTGGTTCCAACGATGACAAAGTAGCTCATTGCAATAAAGCCGAACACCCCCAACGGATAGGCAACATGTTTGACGAACGGCACCAGTAAATCCGCCTTCGGCGGTAGATCGATCGAAAAGCCGCTGCCAATCCACTGGGTCATCAGTTTGAAGGCGGCCAAGCCACTGGGTGTCGGTACCGCAAAGGCCAGGTAAACCGCCGCAACGATTCCTATCAGGGACTGCCAGAAGTATTTTTCGCGCGACGGCATGCCTTGCGGGTCTCGTCGCACCACTTTTCGATAATCATCGACCCATCCGATGGCCCCGAACCCCAAGGTGACGATCAGCACAATCCAGACAAAACGGTTTTCGAGATCGGCCCAGAGCAAGGTCGACAGGCCGAGCGAGATCAGAATCAGCGCGCCGCCCATGGTCGGTGTGCCAGACTTGACGAGATGGGTCTGCGGACCGTCGCTGCGCACCGACTGGCCAATCTTCATCGCCGTCAGCTTGCGGATCAGCGTCGGACCGCATATAAGGCCGATCGCCAGCGCGGTCAGCGTCGCCAGAACCGCCCGCAAGGTGATGTAGTTGAACACCGAAAACGCCCGGATATCCTTGGCGAGCCATTGCGCCAGTTCGAGCAGCATCAGTGTGCTCCCGCCAATAGCTCTGCAACTACTCGTTCCATTTTCATAAAGCGCGAACCCTTCACCAATATGCTGGCCTGTTGATTGGCCAGCATACGAGCGCGCGCACTCAATGAAGTGATATCGGCGAAGTGTTCACCGCTTTGCCCGAAGCTCGCCACCGCATTGCGCGTTGCGTCCCCCAGGCCCAACAAATGTTCAATGCCGCGGGTTCGGGCGTAGGCACCGACTTCGTCGTGAAACTGCGCGCCTTGATCGCCGACTTCGCCCATGTCGCCGAGCACCAGAACCCGCGACGCCGGCCGGCCGGCCAGAACGTCGATCGCGGCGCGAACTGAGTCCGGATTGGCGTTGTAGCTGTCGTCGATCAGCGTTGCGCCGTTACTCAGGCGATGCGAGACCAGCCGCCCTTTGACCGGTTCAAATTTCGCCAGACCAGCCGCAATGATGTCGATCGGCGTACCGATGGCATGGCAACAGGCAGCGGCGGCCAGTGCATTGCGAACATTGTGGCTGCCGGCAATCTGCAACTGCAGCTCGATCGACTGCTGGCCCAGATGCAACTGAAAGCTGACCGGATTTGCGTCGGGCTCAGCCCACACCGAAAAGCCAGCGCCAGAGCCGAATCCGAATTCAATTTGGCGACGGGCGCCGGCCTGAATTCGCCAGATTTCGGCATGCTCATCATCACCCGGAAATACCGCCACACCACTGGCCGGCAAGGCTTCTATAGCAGCCCCGTTTTCAATTGCAGTGGCAGCCACTGAGGGCATGAACTCCTGATGTTCGCGCTGGGCATTGTTGACCAGCGCAACGCTGGCTTGGGCGATCGACGCGATCCAGGCAATCTCGCCCGGATGATTCATCCCCAGCTCCAGTACTGCCGCCTTGTGCGCCGACGCGAGCTTGAATACCGACAGGGGCACGCCCACGTCGTTATTCAGATTGCCCTGGGTAGCGCAACTGTTTTGGGCACCGAACTGCTCTTGCAGGACCGCTGCGATCATTTCCTTGACGGTGGTCTTGCCATTGCTGCCAGTCACCGCAATCACCGGCAAATCAAACCGACGGCGCCAGGCCAGCGCCAGTTCGCCTAGAGCGCGACGGCTGTCTTTGACCAGGATAAAGGGCGGGCGCAGTCCATTAACTATTCGCTCGACCACCACGGCAGCCGCGCCCTTTTGAGAGGCCTGCGGTGCAAATTCGTTGGCGTCGAACTGCTCACCGCGTAACGCGAAAAACAAATCGCCCGCCTGGATTTTGCGCGAATCGGTACTGATGGCGCACACCGGCGTTTGGCCATCGCCGAATAATTGCGCAGTGGACAGCGCGTTAAAGGCTTGGCGAAGTTCAAACACGGAGCGCCTCGCTGCGACTCAGGAGCGCTGCGCGCGCCACCGCTACATCGGAAAATGGCAGCCGCTTGCCGGCCACTTCCTGATACTCCTCGTGACCTTTGCCGGCAATCAAAACGACATCGTTCGCCTGTGCTTCCCGCAACACGCGCTTGATCGCCAGCGCCCGATCGACTTCGCTCAGATGCGGCTCTTTTGATAGTCCCGAGCGGATATCCGCAATGATCTTGAACGCTGACTCGCCGCGCGGATTATCGCT
>JANORY010000062.1:0-4109 GCA_031415535.1 Burkholderiales bacterium
ACTACGTAATCGTGATCTTCCGAAAGGTGTCGGGCCGAATTCTTTGGAGAGAAGATTTTCTGCCAA
Source organism: Burkholderiales bacterium (assembly GCA_031415535.1). Classification (GTDB taxonomy): domain Bacteria; phylum Pseudomonadota; class Gammaproteobacteria; order Burkholderiales; family Burkholderiaceae_E; genus JANLTP01. The sequence continues at coordinate 67 of JANORY010000062.1, forward strand.
AGGACAGTTGCTACAAAGTTTCTTGCACCGAAAATTTCATCCATCAGCAATCGCAGTGTGGCCACCTCGTTGTCGTCGATGGAGATGAAAATGGCGCCGTCCTCCTGCAGAAACTGCTTCAGCAGTACGAGGCGCGGATACATCATCGACAGCCAGCGGTCGTGCCGATCCAACGTTTCGCCTTCTTTGCCGACCACTTCGCCTAGCCATTTTCGGATCTCGGGGCTGTTGACGTTGTCGTTATATACCCAGCCCTCGTTGCCGGTGTTGTAAGGTGGGTCGATGTAGATGCACTTCACTTGGCCAGCATAGCGAGGCAGTAGCGCCTTTAGAGCGTGCAGGTTGTCGCCCTGTACGATTAAGTTGCCGGTATCCGCCGGGCCGCAGGACAGCTCTGGCACCGGCTCAAGCAGGCGAAACGGCACTTCTTTGTGGTGTTTGACAACGGCTTCCTTGCCGATCCAGTTCAGTGTTGGCATGGTGCCTCGGGACCCTCAGTTCTTTTGGGCCGTGTTACGGCCCGCGTTCTTGTGTTCGTCATCCGTGCCCCCGCGCGCACCCAGTCGTTCGCCTCGGAGAGTTTGAACTTTCACAATCGCCCGAAGTGACGCGCGGGCTGCCCTCTATGCTCGCGCCAGCGGTAGACGATGTCTTTGGTCTCGCCCTATTGCTGGGCGACCTGCTGGACGGAAACCCAAATTGGTCATGGATTAGGTCACGAATAGCAAACAAGTCTCACTCCCAGCGGGGTGCATAGAGGCGGCATTATCGATGGTCAAGGTATCGCCTCTGTTTGGGCCAAGTCACCGGCCAATCGCCCAGGTTCTATTACCCCGGAGTTTGCGTGGCCGGTCGATACATACCATTGATTAATATAGATTTGTCGGGTATATCGCCCATTCGTTATCGCCCCGCTATCGTCGATATGGCGAAACTTGTCCGATAGCCCGCTCATACCAATGCCCAGTAGCGGCGCCAGCGCTTATTGCCTTCGAACCGAATGGCGTCAACTTCGATAAGTTCGTTTAAAGCCCGCTTAACCTGCTTCAGATGAATTTCGCCGCCTATACGTTCGCGAATATCGCTGATAGCGGACTGAGGGTAACGTTTTAAGTCCTCAAGCACTAACGCCACGAGGCGGTGCGGTTCGATTCGCTTAAGTGTGGTCTCCGCTGTGAACTTCAAACTGCGCAGCAAAGCGGGATCAACGAAGTAGCGAGTGGCCTGGGTGCGACCAGCAGTTTGCACTAAACCAGATTCCAGCAACCGCTTGAGCCAAGGCGAAAGCAAATCGATTGAAGCAAGCTCAAGCGCGTTGGACAACTCTCGAGCGGTCAATGCCTCACGCTGCGCCAGCAGACCCAGCGCAATTCGTTCGCGTTGTGACAACTGGTAAGTCTGATCAGCTTTGGCGATGAAGTCGATGACTTCTGGCTTGAAAATTCGACGATACACGGTTACTTGCACTCGGTCATGCGTCTCAACAATTTCCGGTGCGGGCCGACCTTGCGAAAGCAGAACTTCGTAGATCTTGTCGAAACCGCTCCCCTCTCGTTCCATTAACTTGAGGTCGTGAAATAGTCGGGCTAGATGTTCGTTGCGGCGCACGGAGGTGTGCAGGACGTTTCTCGGAGTTACGCCCATTGGTAACGGGCCAGGATTCACGAACACGAGACGGTCCGGATGCAGATTTAGAAAGATGTCACCACGCTGGGTATAAGGCCGATGTACTAGTGCGTTTACCAGCAGCTCGCGTACCACTACTTCATCGAAGGCGGGGACATTTTGACGGTACAACCCGTCCGGCAGCTCGTAGCGCTCGCGGAAATCTGGTATCTCCAGCCATATCGCCTCGATTAATTCCATCGGGTTCAAAGTATGGTCGTCCCAAACTTGCTTATTTACCTTCCGGTCCAGCTCGTCGTACTTAATGAATTGGATTACCGGCGCCGTGGCTAGTTGGGCGCGGTTGAACTGCTTGCCAACGCATAGGATTCCTAGATGCGTTAGAAGCTCTCCCTGAGCGAGTTGGTAATGGTCCAGCAGCTCGAGGTCGGATTTTTCTTTGACGGACGACTTGACGCGATCCGAGGCGCGCAACGCAGCTAGCAGACGACCAATTTTAAACGCATCAACTTCACTGCGACGTATGCGCAACTTTGTTTGGGTTTCCCAAGGCAAGGCCGCTCGCTCGCTTGCGAGACGCATTACGTCGTCGCCAGTTACAGGTTTGCTTTGGTCCGCAACGCGCAGGAAGTAACGGCCATCGGTAGTGGAGGCCACGGACGTGGATCTGGGAATGCTCATTTCAACGTACTGCCCGCCATTCGCGGCGACGTGAATATCAGGTAAAACGGTCACATTGACAGTGCGCTCGGCTAACTTTCGCCGCAGCGTGTCGATCAATTCGCTGGGAATGCACTGCCTCGCAGGAGGTATATCTTGGCCGTCTTCGATACCGATAAGTAGTCTGCCGCCGCTAGCGTTCGCAAACGCGACGCAATCTTTGGCGAGTTCGCCCCAATCAACCGATCTACCCGTTACCGCCCTCAAGGATTTCTGGTCGAGAAGATGTCCTTCCAGGGTCAAACTATGTCTCCATCAGTAAATTGCCTAAGGGTTGGGATTCTTCCAAAGCGGGCAGTCTTTTCGAGCTGAATGCTGGTTCAAGTCTAACAAAGGCATGGGATCCGAAAATGAGGTTCGGCAATTTCAATTCGTAAGGGGACGGGGATTACGCATTCTAGGCACGCACCAATTCGCCGCGGGAATCGGCCGCGATGCGACGCAATGACCGTGGGCTCGCGCCTTTGGCGCTCGGAAATTTGTGGGGACGGGAGCGGTACTTTCACCACTCAATAGCCTCGCGCCTACAGGCGCTCGTCGTTCGCGCGGCGCGACGCATGCGTCGCGAAACCCCGCGCTTACCGTCCGTAAGTCCTCTACAAATGGTTCTACATGCGTAGCCGGTCTATTTTTGTCTCGCTGCGTGCTTAGCCGATCGGCAGGCCGACACGCAACCAGTTACCTTGGTTTTAGCGGCGCCCCAAGTAACCCGGTGCACTCGCGATTCCGTGAGAATGACGCTGCATGGGTTTTTAGGCCCTCTAGCCCACGAACAGACTAGTACAGCGGCTGAAGCCTTAAGCGGCTAGAGCGAAACGCTCGTCGTTTGCGTTTGTAGTTTTCAGCTGGATTTACGAGGGAACTGAGCCTCGACATGCCCCATTTGCTTTGCTACCCACGTCGAAACCTGGTCGGCCCCGAAATTGGTACTTCTCGAGGCTCAAACTGCAGCCTCAAGTAGTAAGTATATCCGCTTGGGCAATTATTCAAGTGCTTGGGCGGACCAATGGCCTCGGTTTGCTGGGCTATAGTCGCCGATTGACTCGCCCTCGGTATTGGATCCTTCGCCATGAGCCAGATTCGCCTGCGCCAGCCCGCCAGCCTTGATCAATTGATGCTCGTGCCCAGTGAGCCGCGCCGGCCCGGGCCTGGTGAGGTGTTGATGCGGGTCTACGCGAGTTCGTTGAATTTTCATGATTACGCGGTGGTTACTGGCCGGATTCCGGCCGACGACGGACGCGTACCGATGTCTGATGGTGCCGGCGAAGTACTCGAAGTCGGGCCTGGCGTGCTGACCTGCTCAATGCAGCCGGCGCTGGTGCCGGGTGATCGTGTCATGAGTCTCTTCTTCCCGCATTGGCAAGATGGTGGCCCGACCCGCTCTGGACGGCTGGGTGTGCCGGGCGATCATATTGATGGTTTTGCCACCGAGCATGTGACCGTACCGGCATTCGCGCTCACCCGTCAGCCGAAAAATTACAGCCATGCACAAGCCGCGACCTTGCCGTGCGCTGCGCTGACCGCCTGGCGTGCGTTGATGGTTGAAGGCTCGGTGCAGGCCGGCGAAGTGGTGGTGGTTCAGGGCACCGGCGGTGTGTCCTTATTCGCGCTGCAATTTGCCAAGGCCGCCGGCGCTATCGTGATCGCGACTTCATCGTCGGATGAAAAGTTGGCACGACTGCGTGAACTCGGTGCCG
>JANORY010000063.1:0-6073 GCA_031415535.1 Burkholderiales bacterium
CCAGCATGGTCTTCTCCAGGTAAGCGCCCATCATGCCTTGCATCGAATGCCCATAAAAGCGAATGATCTGCGACAGCGTGCTGGCCGAAAACAGCGGCTGACCACTGGCCTCTTCCTCGAGAATGATCTGCAGCAGAATACTGCGTGTCAGGTCTTCATTACTCTTGGCGTCGGAAACCTTGAATTCATTGCCTTCGAGCACCAATTGTTTGACATCGCTAAGCGTAATGTAGGCGCTGGTCTGTGTGTCGTAAAGACGCCGGTTCGGATACTTCTTGATCAAACGCGGGGTGGCGGGCACACAGGTCTCCTGCTGGTTTAGGGCTGAAATTGGCCGCTATCTGGACGCGATTGTATTCGGGAACTCAAAATCGGCTATTCGGCGCGCTGTTTTACGTAACTTCCGGGTGCGGCTTCCAGCGGCAAATACTTCCGGTTTCCAAGCGTTGCCGGTGCCGCCTGCTGCTGTTTGGCAAACGGGCTGAGCCAGTTGCGCCAGTCGATCCACCAACTGCCGGGATGCTCTTCGGCTGCCTTGAACCAGCTCTGCGCATCGGGTAATATTTTTTCCCCGGTCCAGTAACTGCGTTTGTTTTTCGACGCAGGATTAATCGCGCCGGCGATATGCCCACTGGCACCCAGTACATAACGCACCGGTCCGCCGACCAATTGGGTGTTCAGGTAGGCGGCATCCCAGGGCACAATATGGTCTTCCTTGGCCCCGAAGACATAAACCGGCATCCGCAATTTACCCAAATCGATGGGCTGGCCCAACGAGGTTAGGCGCGACGGTATTCTCAATTCATTTTGCAGATACAAGTGGCGCAAATACCAGACGAACATCGGGCCTGGCAAATTAGTGCCATCGCCGTTCCAATAGAGCAGATCAAAGGCCGGCGGATGTTTACCTTTCAGGTAATTGTTGACCACATAGTTCCAGACCAGATCGTTCGGTCGCAAAAACGAGAAGGTGGTCGCCAGTTCCTGACCCTTCAGCAGCCCGCCCTTGCCGATGCTTTGTTCGCGCTGCGCGACCTGCTGCTCATCGATAAAGACACCGAGCACACCGGGTTCGGAAAAATCGAGCAAGGTGGTCATCAAGGTCAGCGAGGCAACCGGATGTTCATCGCGGGCTGCCAGCGCCGCTAACGCGGTACTCAGGATGGTGCCGCCAACGCAAAAGCCCAGCGCATTAATTTGATCCTGGCCGCTTACCTGTTGAACCACTTTAATGGTCTCGACCACGCCCATTTGCAGATAGTCGTTCCAGGTGCGTTGCTCCTGCTCGGTGCCGACATTGCGCCACGAAACCAGGAAAACCTGATGGCCTTCGGAAACCGCATGCGCCACAAAGGAATTCTCGGGCTGCAGATCCAGAATATAAAATTTATTGATACAGGGCGGCACCAGCAGCAGCGGCCGGCTGCGAACCTTGGCGGTCGTGGGCGTGTACTGAATGAGCTGAACCAGCTCATTCTGAAAGATCACTGAGCCCTGCGAAGTGGCGACGTTTCGACCGACTTCAAAGGCGGAATCGTCGTTCTGCGAAATACGGCCCAACTGCATATCACCCAGCAGGTTTTCGGCGCCGGTCATCAAGCTGCGACCTTGCGTCTCGAGCATCAGTTTTTGTGCTTCCGGGTTCGAAATCAGATAGTTGGCCGGCGACATCGCATCGACCCACTGCTGAATCGCAAACTTCACCTTGTCGCGCGCCCGGGCGTCAGTGCTTAGGTTCTCAGCCATCCGACCCATGAATTCTGCATTGAGCAGGTACAACGCGGCATTCCAGGTAAACAGGCCGTTGTTCTGCCAACTGGCATCGGCAAAGCGCTTGTCCGACAGGCTGGGCAAGGATCCTTCGCTGGCGCTCTGCATCAAGGTTTGTACCCTTTGCATATAGTCGGCCTGCAAGGCATTGAACTGCGGCGCGCCGCTGGCGAAGGAACTCATCAGCATAGCGATTGGGTTGGCGGCGTCAGGCATCCCCAGCGGGTTTAAAGCACTGGGCATTGCCATCGGGTTGGCAGCGCCGGGCATTCCGGTCGGCTTGGCGGCACCGGGCATCGCCGCTGCTGAGGCGGCTGCCGAGGCAGTTGACGACGGACTGCGACGCGGCGAAGCAGACTCAGCGCGCTTGCCTTTGGCCGGCTTATTCGCCGCACTTTTACCAGCACTGCCATTTTTTTTGGTAACCACCGGTCTCTCCTTAGTTCTCAAACCAGATTAATGAAGCCATTCGGCCAGTCGGTTGATCCCGACGATGTGAATAGAAGTGCTCTTGGTCTCGCAAAGTACAGTATGCACCACCGGTAATCGTTTGGAAACCGGCCGCGCGCAAACGTCCCGATGCCAACTCGTATAAGTTAGCCAGGTACTTCCCCGCCCCCCCCGTCTTGACAAAATGTTGCGCGTCGGCGGCCGTTTGGTCGCAAAACGCCTGCCGAACATCTTCGCCCACCTCGAATGCCGTCGGACCGATTGCCGGCCCGAGATGCGCAATCCAGCCGGTACTGGCCGGTCGACGCTGCTGAAGTCTGCTTGCGCTGGCCTCAATGACGCCGCCAGCCAGACCGCGCCATCCGGCATGGCAGATTCCAACCGCATCAGCTTCCCGATTGCACATGAAGATTGGCAGGCAATCGGCACTCAGCACACCTAACACGACCGCAGCATTAAAGGTGATTGCGGCATCGGCTATCGGCGGGTCTTCGTGCGCATCGTGTTCATCGCGAATGTCAAGACTATTGCAAATATTGCGTTCACTGCAATGACCGGCAGTGCCCTGCGCCGCAGTCTCGAATTCGAGCACCTGGCTGCCATGCACCTGTTGCAGCCAATGCGGCTCGGCAGGTAACGAACGGCGCAATATCTGCCGATTCTGGATCACCCGATCCTTCTCGTCGCCGCAAAACATACCTAGGTTCAAGCCTGCGTCTGAGCCCCTCGCATCTGGGCTCGGCGCGGCCGCGCTTCTAGTTTGAAGCGCACCATAGGACCCACCACTGACGCCACCACGCCGGCAGGTGGTGAATGCATGAACACGGCGTGGAGCCAGCCAATCGGCGTAAACCAATTCGAACGCTGGCAAGAACGCTGGCGATTCTCGCTCAAGCATGTTCAGCGGACGCTTGCAATCCGGCTTCGAGGTCAATCTGACACGCTTGTGCGGCGGCGATGAAATCGCTGGGTGGCAGCATTTTCCAATACTTGACCCGGCCGTCGGCCGGATCCGCGAAGCCGAGCCGGTAGGCATGCAGTGCTTGGCGCTCGATTGCGCCGCGCACCCCGCCGTACAGACTATCGCCCAAAATCGGGTGCTTCACATGAGCGAGGTGTACGCGAATCTGATGTGTCCTGCCGGTTTCCAACCGACACTCCAGCAAACTCACAACTTTCGATTCGAGCAGGCCCTGCGCCAGCGGAACGTAATGGGTCAGCGCCGCCTTGCCGCTACTTGAGCGCACCACGGCCATACGCGTTCTTTGCGAGGGATCGCGCCCGATCGGTGCCTCGATCGAGCCGGCTGATGCAACGCGGCCATGCGCCAGGGCCAGGTATCGGCGTGACATCTTGCGATCCTTGAGCTGGTCGGTGAATGACTGGCGGGCCAGTTCAGTGCGCGCTACCACCAGCAAGCCAGAGGTATCCTTATCGAGCCGATGGACGATTCCGGCGCGCGGTAACAACGCCTGCGCGGGCCAGCGGTGAATGAGTCCATTCAGCAAAGTGTTGCGCCAGTTACCTGCGCCTGGATGCACCACCAATCCGGCCGGTTTGTTAATGACCAGATAGTGCTGTGTTTCGGCGATTACCTCGAGCGCAACCGGATCGGCCACAAAAGATTGATCGGCCTCGCGTGGCAAGGGCTTTACCAGCAAGGTCTCGGAACCCAATAACCGGCTCTTGGCACTGAGCATCCGTGTTTCGCACCACACCGAGCCCAGTTCGATCCAACGTTGTAAGCGGGTCCGTGAGATTTCGGGCAATCGGCTGGCCAGGAATCGATCCAGACGCTCGCCAGCGCCGTCATCACAAAGGATTCGAAGAACCGTCGGGTCACTGGCCGGGTCGTCCCAATCTCCTTCTATATAATCCATGTCGATGTTAACGGTCATAGTTTGAGGATTTCAGTGATTCAGTTGCAAAGATTTCTGCTGATAGTAAGTCTGTCCTGGCTGGTCCTCGTGGCGTCGGCGTGCAGCTCAACCAATGCGCTCGACAACACGCTCGGCTGGACGCCTGAAAAATTATATGCCGAGGCCAAGGGCGAAATGAGCTCAAACAACTGGCCAGCGGCCATCAAGTTGCTCGAAAAGCTTGAATCGCGTTATCCGTTTGGGCGCTGGGCACAACAAGCGCAGATCGATCTGGCGTACGCGCAATACAAAGACAACGAGCGCGTCCTGGCCCTGGCGGCGGTCGAGCGATTTCTGAAATTGCATCCGAATCATGCGTCACTTGATTATGTTTATTATTTGAAAGGGCTGATCAACTTTAACGAACAACAAGGTCTAATTGCCAATCTCGGCGGCCAGGATCTGTCCGAGCGTGATCTGCGCGCCGCGCGCGAGGCCTTTGATTCATTCAAGGAAGTGACCAGCCGTTGGCCTGATAGCAAGTATGCAGCCGACGCAAGCGCTCGAATGCGGTATTTGGTGAACTCGATGGCACGCGGTGAATTGCTGATCGCGCGCTATTACTTTCGGCGCGGTGCGTTTGTTGCCGCCGCCAACCGAGCGCAAAGTGTAGTCAGGTTGTACCGCGAAACACCGAGCATTGAGGATGCGCTCTACATCATGTACGCCTCCTACGACAAACTCGGGCTGACCGATCTTCGCTCCGATACCGAGCGGGTGTTCAAGATGAATTTTCCGAGCAGCGACTTGCTTGCCCGCGGTTTCGAGAACGACGATCGAAGTTGGTGGCAGCTCTGGCGTTAGTTAGCAATCAGAGCGCTTGCGGCGCAAGCTGCGCAGAGCGCTGCCGGACAAACTCAAGCACCGCCTGCAATTGCCGGGTTCGGGCAAACGGCGGCAAGCTCTTTAAGAGTGACCTGCCGTAGGCTTTGTCGGCCAGTCGGGTATCACCGACCATCAACACCCCGTAGTCCAGCTCGGATCGGATCAGCCGGCCGGCGCCTTGTTTCAAGCTCATTGCCGCTGCTGGCAGGTGCAGTTCCCTGAAAGCGTCCTTGCCGGCTCGCCTGACTTGATCGGAGCGAGCGCGCAACACCGGGTCATCGGGGGGCGCAAACGGTAGCTTGTCGACGATGACCAAAGACAATTGATCGCCGGGCACATCGACCCCCTCCCAGAAGCTTGCCGAACCGACCAGAATCGGCGCGGTCGCGCTGCGAAAACGGTTGAGTAACTCGGCACGGGTTGACTTACCCTGAATCAATAGCAGGAAGGTCGGCTCCTCGGCGTCAAGACGAAGCTGCAGCAATTGGCTCAGCCGTTCAACCATCCTGAGGGTGGTGCACAGCACGAAGGCGCGTCCGCGATTGGCCTTCAATAGCGGCCAGGCGGCTTCGATCAATTGCTCGGCAAAACCTTCCGAAGAGGGCAGAGGCAACTTTTCGGGTACGTACAACAAACCGTTGCGCGGGTAATCGAAGGGGCTGGGCCAGATCTTTTTCTCGGCCTGGCCAAGCCCCAGTGTCTGCGCAAAATGTTCAAGGCTGCCCGACACCGAAAGGGTTGCCGATAAAAAAATGTAGGCGCAAGGCCTTTGCCCGAGATGCTTTTGCAGCGGCGCGGCCACCGACAAGGGCGTTGCGTTCAAGGTGCAACCACTTTGCGTCACTTCCGCCCAAAAGACTTTTTCCTCGTCGCCCAAGCGGCCGGGGTCCGATCCTGGGACTTGCGCGTCGCTGCGCACCGGCTCAGTCAAATAGATAATCCAGGCGGTCAGACGTTGCTCGATTTCGCTGGCGCGCAGCGCGCAACGCGCCAGATCCGGGCTGCGCTGCGCCGCCTGATCCAGATGCAGGCTCAAGATACCGATCGCCTTGGCACATTGCCGAATGCATTCGATCAGATCCTTGTGGGCGAGCAAGTCAGCCTGATCA
>JANORY010000064.1:0-1130 GCA_031415535.1 Burkholderiales bacterium
AGGCCACACCGGCCAGCAAAATCCAACCTGCTCGTACTGAACGATCCATCAGCGGCGCCATTGCAACCAGGCGGCGTTCAAGGTGAGCGCCATCGCGCAGGTAACCAGGAAGAAAGTCACCGCCTCGCCGCGCACCAAACCACGAACGAAGTCACCGTAGTGCAACGCAAACGAAAGATGGCCGACCAGCGAACGCAGTAATGGAGAAGCCTGAAAGTTTTGTGCATGGCCGACCCACCAGAACGCGAGCAGCACGGCCACCGTGATCAGCGCCGCGACTATCTGGTTCTGGGTCAAGGCCGAGAACAATTGGCCGACCGCCAGGCAGGCCATACCCAACAGCACGAAGCCGACATAGCCGGACAGGATGGTCAAGAGTTCCGGGTTGCCGTACAGCACCAGCGGGATCAGATTGACCATGCTGCAGACGGTCATCAGCAGCAAAATACTGACCGCACCGAGAAATTTGCCGAGCACGATCTGCCACGGCGCCAGCGGCAAGGTCGACAGCAATTCCATGGTCCGGGCGTTGTACTCGGCCGCAAACAGGCGCATGGAAATAACCGGGATCAGGGTGATCAGCAGGATACCCATGCTCTGCAAGGTCGTGTCCATGCCGGCGCTGCCGGTCAAAAATACGTTGTACAGAAAGAAGTAGCCGGTGCCGAGCAGGAACACCGCGACCACGAAGTAAGCGATCGGCGAGCGGAAGTAGCCCAACATTTCCTTCTGATAGAGCGCCATCAAGCCGTTCATGCCGCCCTCTCGTCGAGCGCCGGTGCGGCGCTTACATAGTGCAGAAACACGTTTTCCAGCGTGGGCTGGCGGCGCTCCAGTTTCAGCAGCTCCCAGCGCGCGGCCACGGCGCGCGCAATCGCCGCCTCGACGCCATCGCGATCGTCCACTTGGCATTCGACCACCAGCGGCACCAATTCGTTGCCCGCTTGTCCGCTCACGCCTGCGCCCGCACCTGCGCCCGCGTTCACGCTCACTTTCACGCTAACGCCGACCACGCCTGCAATGCCGAGCAGTTCGGCCTGCAAGTGCTGCGCCGGTGCCCGCGCATGCAGCAGCACGCTGCTGGTCTGCTCGCTCGCGCGCTGCAAGCCCTGCGGCGAATCAACCGCCAG
>JANORY010000065.1:0-18679 GCA_031415535.1 Burkholderiales bacterium
GCCCGTAACCTGCCGAAAGGTGCGCACAAAGTGATATTTGCTCAAGGTAGCAATTGCGGCCAGACGATCGAGATCGAGTGTATCCCAGGCATTCGCTTCGATAAATCGTAACACCGCGCTGATGCGCTTCTCGTCGCGCGCCGTGACGCGCAAATGTGATCGTGACGCGCCACTCAGGATGTTCAATACCGTTTCGGCCATGTCAATGACCGTCTCTTCGAGCGCAAGTACGTCGGCACCACTGGCCCACACGTTGATACCGGCAAACATGGGCATGAGGCGCGGCTGAGCCGGCAACATGGCGACCGGAAATCGATAGCGGGCCGCAGCCCGATAGCGAGCCGAGCCCGCCGAGCCCGCCGAGACCTCTTGGAACCAGTCTGGCGCGAATTGAAACGCAACACATCGATCGCCACGGCTGTGGTCATGTCCGCACTCGTAGCATTGGCCTGGATTGCCGAACAAAAGCGCACCCGGATGCATGAGCACCCGCTCGTTTCCCGTCTTGTAGGTGAACAAGCCTTCGAGCACGGCCGAGAACGAGTATCGCTGGTGCTGCTCCTCAAACGGGCGGTCGCCGACCCCTGATTGGCAGGTGAATTCGGTGACGCTCCAGTCGCGGCCAGCACCAATGGCACGCGCCAAGGGCGGCCCGCTCGACTCTGGCCTTTGCCGTTGTAATGAAGAAGTTTCGGAAACCATACCGCAAAGGATAGCAATTTTCCCCAAGTCTGAGAACTCATTGGCGCGATACATTGTCATTCGCAGTGCCGCAGATTGTGGCCAAGTGAAATCCACTGTCGGAGATTTTGAATCATGATCAATCACGTATCCATCGGCGTGCGCAACATTGCCGCTTCAAAAGCGTTCTACGACGCGAGCTTTGAGCCACTTGGCTATTCTTGCCTGAGTTCCGGCGAATCTTCCCTGGGTTACGGCAAGGACAGCGTCGAGTTCTGGCTCGGGTCCAGCACGGACCCGGTCCTGGAGCACAGGGAATCGGGCCTTCACTTTTGCTTCGATGCAGCCTCGCGCAAAATGGTCGACGCGTTTTATGCCGCAGCACTCAGCTCAGGAGGCCGAGACAACGGCAAGCCGGGCCTGCGCGACGCCTACGGACCGAACTATTACGCTGCGTTTGTCATCGATCCGGACGGCTTTCGAATCGAAGCCTATTGCAGCGCACCGGAGTAACGCCAACATGGCCAGCGTTCGTAAAGAGGTTCACACGCGCGCACGAATCGACGATGTTTGGGCTGCGATTCGTGACATCGGGGCACTGCACACGCGGCTAGTGCCCGGCTTCGTTGTCGACACGCGCCTGGAGGCTGGCACCCGCATCGTGACGTTTGGCAATGGCACCGTGGTTCGCGAGCCGATCGTCACCATTGACGATGTTACCCATCGACTCGTCTGGTCCGCTGAGGGAGCGCGCAGCACTCACTACAACGCATCGGCGCAGGCGATCGCGCAAGACGACGGCACGACCAAGGTGGTGTGGCTCGCCGACTTTCTGCCCGACACCATTGCAGGCGATATCGAAGCGGCTATGAACATGGGCGCAATCGTGATGAAAAAGACACTCGATCGATTGGCGGGTCAGTAGCGACATTCCCGAGGACCTGCCGATGGACGTACAGTTCGCGTTTCGGATGAAATCTTCGGCATTTCACGAAGAGCGCGAGTGGCGATTGCTCAGTGTTCGAGGGTCCGAACCCAGCGTGGTTCAATACCGTGAGCGCAATAATTGGATCGTTCCCTATAGGGTCGTTGAGCTTCCATGGGCTGGCGGGTCACAGACCGGTGCGATCGTTGATGTGGTGCTGGGTCCGAAGAATCCGACCAGCATCGGTTCGGTGAATCGATTTCTGTTTCAATCTGGCCTCAGGCTTTTGAAGGCCCGGGTTACCGCTGCGAGCAACCGGTGACTTCGCCCTTCAAAGCAATCGCCATTGCACTCAGTTGGATCGGAACCTGGCTCGCTCGCCCCCTGATCTGGCTGTCCGGGTGTGCCGGCTGACATCTTCAGCAGCACAATCTAAGGAGGGGAGAGGCCCGGGTCGGCCTTAGCGATTGCCGGGGACCAGCCGTCGATGCATAACCATAGCCCGCTGCACATAGCGAAATCCAGGGACACTTTCGGTCTTGCGTCGTTGCGAGACAAATTCGTAGACTGCGTCATCGACAAAGCGCTGCAGTACTACCAGCACAACCGCTAACCGATTTCGACAATGCCGTAATCTGATTTTTCAAGTAAGGCAACAATTTTGTCCGAGACACCAAGTATTGCTTGAAAAACCGCATCGTTGGTTGTGTTCCCCAAGACCAATCGAACTAGCTTGGGCGTGAAATTGCGAAGAGAAACAAGCCGATCAAAGTCCTCGTCCTTTGTGACCACTACAAAATTATGAAGGCTCGCATATTCGCAAATTGAGAGATCCGTTGCGCCGGCCAGACCAACTAACTCAACATGACTCGTGCCGGGAAATTTTTTCTCGAGCAACGTAACCAATCGACGAGAAAAGTTTTCGTCTAAGAGGAGTTTCACGCCGCTAACGTGATTCGAACTGAATGCTGTTCTCGCGCCGCCGCATAAGCAAGGCAAGCCAGGACGTCAGCGCCAGTTAGATGCGGAAAATCCGAAATGATTTCTTCAAAGCTCATTCCTGCCGCCAACCAACCCAGCACATCACCGACCGTAATACGCGTACCGCGAACGCACGGTTTTCCAAATCTTCGCTCTGGATCAATCGAAATACGCAGATGAAGATTTTCCATGCAGTCACAATACCACAAGCTAATTCTCGAAAATACCTGGTCGAATTCGGGCGCGACCGACAAGACTCCAGACAGGCCCCAGACAAAAAAGCGGACAATCTACTCGCCGTAAAACAAAGCATTTCCATTTACTGGCGACAATGCCTCACCCAACCCAACTTTCTGAACGCCATGGATGAACATCGAATTCCAGTATTGGTAGGCTGCGGCCAGCTTACCCAACGCGAGCCCGACCCGAAACTGGCGCTATCACCGCTTGATCTGGCCGCCCAAGTCTGCCGGCTGGCGGCGCTTGATGCCGGCCCCGAGGCACGGATCATCGAAGCGATCGATACGCTGGTCATGATCCGATCATTTTCGGACACCAGTTGGCGTTTCGCTTGTCCGTTCGGACAATATCGAAATCCGCCGAAATCTTTGGCGAATCGGCTCGGCACCAGTGCTGCCGAGCGGCTGATCTACACCCATGCAGGCGGCAACATGCCGCAGTGGTCGATCAATCGTTTATCGGAAATGATCACGCGCGGCGAAGTCGGCATGGCGATCATTGCCGGCGGCGAAGCCCTGGCGACCCAGAAGGCCGCACAACGAGCGGGACTGCAACTCGACTGGAACGAAGATCCGGGTGGCAGCTTCGAAGCTTGGGGCGTGGCCAAACGCGGCTGGTCGGAGGTCGAGGACATTCACGGCATGCGCGGTGCCATTTATTCTTACCCGATGTTTGAGAATGCGATTCGCAGTTTTCAAGGTCGAAGCATCGCCGATCACCAGGCGGAACTGGGCAAACTTCTGGCCCATTTTTCGCGGGTCGCGGCCGCGAACCCCTTGGCGGATCGTCGCGAGGCATATGACGCACACACCATTGCCCAAGTCACCGCGAGCAATCCCTACATCGGCTTTCCCTATACGCGCTTGATGAACGCCAATGCGTTTATCGATCAGGCCGCCGCGATTGTGCTGACCAGCGTCGGACGGGCGAAACAGCTCGGAATCGAGCGCAGTCGCTGGGTATTTTTGCACGGCTGTGCCGATGCGCATGATCACTGGTACATCAGCGATCGCCGCGACTATCATTCGTCGCCGGCGATGCGCACCGTCTACGAACGCAGCTTCGCGATGGCCGAAACCACGCTCCCGGAAATCGGTGCGATCGACCTGTATAGCTGCTTCACTTCGGCTGTTGAGATCGCCTGTCAGGAGATTGGCTTGGCGCTGGACGACCCGCGCGGCTTGACTGTGACGGGTGGCCTGCCGTACTTCGGCGGGCCAGGCAATAACTATGTCACACACTCGATCGCCGAGATGATGCAGCGTGTGCGCGCCGCACCCGGTCTGAAAGGCCTGGTAACTGCGAACGGTAACTATGTGACCAAACATTCAGCTGGTATTTATTCGACCGATGAGCCGCGCAAGCCGTTTGCGCCCGAAGATCCGGCGCGGTATCAAGTGGCGCTCGATGCCATCGCACATCCCCGTTTTACTGACCTGGCCAGCGGTGCGGCGCGTATTGAAACCTATACGGTCATGAACGAGCGTAGCGGCCCGACTGCGGCGATTGTGATCGGGCGTCTCGATGACGACAGCCGTTTCATGGCCAACGTACCCGCCGACAAGGACCTGCTCGCTGACATGCAGCGTAGCGACTGTGTGGGTCGTGCCGCTACCGTCAGCAACGATGGCACGCGCAATGTCGTTACACCGATTTGAGCGCGCTGCGAGTACCGTCCTGAAGACAAAACCCAACCTGGCCCCGAACGAACCCTCAGCGCGCGGGTTTATGCGTGCGATCCGGTACTTTGGGTCGTTCGTTTGCGCGGCATCCCTCGCGGCTTGCACGAGCGTCAACCTGACTCGCGAACCGTCCCTGATCAATGTGCAGTCAGTGCAGTTGATTGCGGTCGGCGACATCGCCTATTGCAAGCGGGCAGTACCGCATCAAACAGCGGCCCATCAGACCGCATTGCTCGCTGCTGCGCTACTCGCCGACGATCCCGCCGCACGGGTACTGACGCTGGGTGATAACGTGTACGAGATTGGAGCAGCCAGCGAGTTTGCCGATTGTTATGAGCCGACCTGGGGGAGACTACGGTCGCGGACCTGGCCAACACCCGGCAATCATGACTACGGCGTTGAAGATGCGCACGGCTACTTTGACTATTTCGGATTGAACGCCGGCGTAGATCGCAAGGGCTATTACCTGCAGAAACTCAATGGTTGGGCGGTGATCTCATTGAACAGCAATATCGACGCTTCGGTGACCTCCGCGCAATACCAATGGCTCGAAGGCATCTTGAAGGAGCTCAATAGGCCCGGTTCGCACGAACCGGATCCAGGCAAGAAAGAACTCGGCCAGTTGTGTGTGCTGGCCGCCTGGCATCATCCGGTCTTCACGTCGGCACCGCGCGGTGACCAAATAATGATGCAAGCGATTTTCGACTTGCTGGTTCAACATCGGGCCGATCTGGTCTTGCAAGGCCATGAACATCATTTCGAGCGCTTTGCGCCGATGCGCGCAGATGGCACGATCAACCGTAAAGAGGGCGTCCGATCCATGGTGGTAGGAACTGGTGGTGCGCCGCTGTCTGGATACCTGGCCGAGAAGCGCGTAGGCAGTGAACAGCAGATCAAGGAGTATGGTGTGCTCGTCTTGGCGCTCACGCCGGGTAAGACCAAATGGCAATTCGTAAACCTTGAACGCCGGGTGCTTGACTCAGGGACGATCAAATGCAATTCTGCTCGAGTCCGGTAACGTCAGTGAAGCGTTGTCAGTGGAGCGTTGAACGATGAAAACGATCGCGGTTGGTTCCGTACTCGAATTTTTGTTGATCGCTGGCGCGGCGATGACCAGGCAATCGATGACCAGGCAATCGCTTGGCGTCTGGATCAGCCTGCTGATCTGCTGCGGTATGAGCGCTTGCACGAGCTTCGCCTATACCAACGTCACGCTGACCGATTCTGCCGCCGCCCAAGCGGCTGTGGTGCTGACGCCCGCTCAAAAGGCGTCGTTCTCAATCGTGCGGCGAGGCACCAAGAAATACAACGATGTTTTGGTCATTCTGGCCCTGTCGGGTGGTGGTTCACGAGCCGGATACTTTTCCGCCCGAACTATGTTCGCGTTGAGTAAATTGAAGTTCGAAGACAACGAGGACCTTAATCTGTTGCAAGAGGTGGACCTGATCTCTTCGGTTTCGGGCGGGTCTATGGCGGCGGCTTACTATGCCAGCAGCTACGACGATAACGCCAAGCTGTCACCTGAGTTAATAACTCGTCGGCGCTGGACCGAACGGAATATCGACGAGATTTTCGAGAAAAACTATATTGCGCGATGGGTCGGCAACTGGTTCTGGCCAACCAACATAGCCAAGTTTTGGTTCACCGCCTTTGATCGTACCGACATCATGGCGCAGACGCTGGCGGATAATCTGTTCGATACGGTACCGACCGGACTCGATTTGACGCTTGGGCAGCTCAATCCGGACCGTCCCAACCTGGTACTGAACGCGACGGTAGGTAGCAGCGGCGGCAAGCTTGATACCGAGCGTGCCAAGATTTTTGGAACGGTGTTCACATTTACTGAGGAGGATTTCCGGCGCAAGCTGCATTCGAAAGTAGCGGACTACGATCTTTCGCGTGCGGTGATGGCATCAGCGACGTTTCCGGGCGCATTCAATTTCATGACCCTGAGGAACTTCAAGGATTCCTCGGACCCAAACGCGCATGATTCAGCACCCTACCTTCACCTGTTCGATGGCGGAAACTCGGATAACCTTGGCCTGCTCAGTGTTTCCAGAACCTTGCTGCACGAAGACGCAGCGCTGCTGAACAAATACAAAAAAGTGGTGGTCATACTGGTCGACGCCTACCGACGCTCGCTGGGCGCACCGTCTGACGAGGCGAATCCGCGCGGCATTCTGAGCTACGTGGTTGACACCAACTTTATTGACTCAACCGACGCGCTGCTTGAGGCAAACCGGGCGCATTTGATTCAAAGGTATTTCAGCCGATCGCTGGCATTACATCTGCGAGCAAACGACTGTTACCGCGAAAACCTGCCGGATCGCGCCTGCGTGGCCAAGCACGAGCGTCCCGATGCGCGGCGTGTGGAAATTCAAAATCAGTTGCATCAAAAGCTGTTTTTTCTGCATTTGAACTTTGACGCCGTTCAGAATGCAGCGCTCAGGAAGGAGTTAAATGAAATTCCAACGACCTTCAAGTTGACTGACCCTGAAATGATCGCGATACGGAACGGGGTCAACGATCTGTTTGGAGCGACTAAAGTCGAAACGAAGGTAAACGAGTCAATGCAGGCCTGCGTCCAGGCTTTAGTGAGGCTTGTGAAAAACCCGTTGCAGTCTGCGCAACTCGTCGCCGGCAACCTATGGTGCGGCGGTGCCAGCCAGCCGGAACGCGAAGAACGGGCCAAGCGCTTAACCAATGTGCAGCAAGCGCCACCCCGCTAGCGTGAACACCACACTAGCGTGAAACATCTCACTAACAGTTCGTTGATCAGGGCGAGTCGGCGAGCGCCTCCTCGACCATCGAAAGCAAGCTCTCCAGCAGTACCTCGCGAGGGAAGGCATTTTGGTTCGACAACGCTTGCGCCATCGGATGGTTGCTGCGATTAAACGGTAGTGCAATCGACCAGTGATCGGCATTTACAGCACCCAGGAATGTCGAATTGGGCAGCAGTGTGTCGCCGAAAATAAGCTGGCCGTCATTACGAGCGTCGATGCGCGAAAGTCGGCCGTTAAAGTTCCAGAGCAAGGAGTTGACGGGTGTCGATAGGGGCAAGGCCGATACACTGAACATGCGAATTCCGATTGGCATTGAATGACTGCTCATCCACAGACTACGTTCGCGGCGGGTAATGCTGCGCAGCGCGTCGCCGTCTCCGGGACCACAGCCAGGCCAGGGCATGCGTGCGAAGACGTTCGCGTAAAGCGACTCAAAGTCATCAGCGATCGGCGAGCCGAGAATTGCGCCGGCGACACTGATGAAGCCGCGAATCTGCTTATACCAGGCTGAACTGCTGCTGCTCGCGGCGTGCAGAAAGTCGACTGCACCCTTGGAATGAGCAATGACGATTAGTTCCTCGCCTGGACTGACTGCCTCGACCAGGAACCGGCCGAGCAGTCGTGCGTTGTGAACGCTCGACGAGCGGCCCTCGAGTGGTGCTGTCAGAATTTTGAAACCGGCTTTTTGAAGTCGATCATAGGAATCGGCAAACGGGCTGGCAAATTCGCGCACACATTCTCCGAACAAACCCGGCAGGAACACTAAGGTTCGCGGCTTAGGCATGAGCGGCGCGCGAAATCGTTCGGTGGCGGCATCAGCTTCGCCGGCAAGTCGAACGATCGCTTCCTCGCAATTACGATGATCGGGGAGCGAGGTCCCGATTGAGTTGCTGAAATGACAGAAGACCTGTCGAAACCGGGCGCGCGCATCGATAATCTGGGCAGAGGCTAACGGCACCGTTGCCAGCGGCACCTCTGCGACACGTTGATCCATTGGCGCACCGGCACAGGCCGATAACAAGCACAACAGGCTCAACGTGAATAGCCAGTACACCTTGCGCACGTCCTTCAATGGGGTGAGGAGGCAATCAACTGCTTTGCAATTCACAGTCTGGACAACACTTTTTCCAGCAAGGGCACAATCTTTTGCGGCGTCGGCAGGTTCGATTTCTCGAAGGCATTGAACGCCAACGAAATCTGCCGATTGCCTTTATAGCCATAACAAGCGAGTTCGTGAATGCGCGTGTTCTTGCGCTTGGCCATGTTTTCCCAGCCGCGCTTGTCGATCGAGGCTGCGGAATGCGCGACGCTGAGCCGACCGTCTCGATTTCGGCGATCGAGAGCAAGCGACAGGTTTTAACGGCCTCTTGTGCTTGGGCGGGCGCTACGGCCCAGAACAAAGGGGCAATGAATAAAGCGGCAATCAACAAAACTGTAACGAACGGATCGCGAGCAGCGCCTCGATAAATGAATTGATTCATTAAGTTCTTCCGTAAGCAGTTCGATTCGGTTCGCCGGCTCGATAACGAAGCCAGTGCTTCGCCAGACTAACTGAAGAATATGGAATTCGCGGCCAGGACGCAAGCGCGCAATAGCCCGGCTTGAGGTAGGCTTCGTCCACCAACGAGCTTTTCTCAAGGAGCGAATTCATGAGCATGCAACCGCGCCAGCGCGCACCGTTCTCGGCCATCGTCGATCGCCCAGCGCTGAAGTTGCCGGGCGGTGCGCGCATGGTGGTCTGGACCATCGTCAACCTTGAGGTCTGGGACATTGGCAAACCGATGGCCCGGCAAGTCTTGCCACCGCCCGCCGGGGTGTCCATGCAACCAGATGTGCCGAACTGGTCGTGGCATGAATACGGTATGCGGGTCGGGTTCTGGCGCTTTCATAAACTCTATGAACACCTGGGTATTCGACCCACCGTGTCGATCAACGCGCGGGTCTGCCTCGACTATCCGCGGGTGGCGCAGGCCTGCCAGGATGCCGGCTGGGAGTTTATGGGCCACAGTTTCGAGCAAGGTCCAATTCATAAGGAAGAAGATCAGGCCGGCATGATTTTGCGATCGCTCGACACCATTGAGAACTTCACCGGCAAGCGACCGGTTGGCTGGCTCGGTCCGGGACTCACGCAGACCTTCGAGACGCCTGACCTGCTGGCCAAGGCCGGTATTCAATACACCGGTGATTTTCTCTATGACGATGAGCCGACCGAAATTCAAACCACGCACGGCCCGCTTGTGACCTTACCGTACTCGGCCGAGACCAATGACATTCCGATGATGATCGTACAGCACCATGAGGCCGAGAACTGGACTCAAAAGAGCATCGACATGTTTGATCGTTATTATCTGGAGGGGGCAGAGCGCGCCAAGATCATGGCGATTGCGATTCACCCCTACATTAGCGGTCAGCCGTTTCGCATCAAATATCTTGAACGGGTTTATGAGCACATTCGCGGCTACGGCGACGTTCTGCATTGGAATGGCGAACAGATTCTGGACTGGTATCGCCAGCAGCGGCCTCGCTGATTTCACGGCACCTGCCGCGCTGATTTTCTTGCACCGGTTCGGCTGATTCTCCTGCCGCGCTATTTTTTGGCCAACTGAATGATTGCGCTGTGCCGAATCGCCGCTACGGTTTGCAGGGCATCATCAAGCACCAGCAGGTCGATCGTCATAATTTCATGACCCCGTTTCTGCTCAAGATCCTGTACGCGGGCGCGCAGGCTCAATGGCTGGCCCATCACCACGCTTTTGAAATGCTGCACCTCGCTGGCGGTGTGCACCCAGGGGCCGAGCGCAATATTGCCCATCAACACGCGATTGGCTTGCGCCATTAATTGCGCCGGATGAGCGAACGCGTTTGGGGCGCGGTAGCACGCTTGTGAATCGACCATATCGTTGGCAAAGGTGGTGGCTGCCTCGCCCTGCGGCGTGACGAACTTCACGACGCCCAGCGGCTCACCGATCCGAAACTCGCTAAGCCGTGGCAGCCGCCGATTGCGCTCGTCGGGCAGGTCAACGGCCTCGAAGGCAGTAGCCGTCGCGGGTCCGTCAATCACCGCCTTTTTTTCCATGCTGGCCGTTGCACGGGTACTTACGCTGCCGTCGGGCTTCAGAAGCTGTATGTCCAGCGAGGCCGCGACCGGGCTTGCATCGATCGTGATGCGCTCAGCGTGGTAAATCGGTTGTGCGAAGCGCGCTGAAATATGACCGGTTGCTAACCAGTCGCAGCCGAACTGCCGCACCGCCGCCTGGCTGCAGTAGCCATACAAGGCGACGCCAGGTACCAAGTCACCGCGAAAACCAAACTGTGCCGCACCTTCGTCGCTGTGAATCTTGTTGGCAACTTGCGCGGCGTAGTTATAAGCGGTCAACTCATCGCGGCGCTTGACCAAACTCGGTGGACTATTCATGAGGACCTCGCGAGGGCTGAGTTGATGTTGCAGGCCAATCAGGTTCAGGGTCGGTTAGTTTATCGTGCCTAGAAGAAGACGTAGTCGGCGGTGTAAAAAACGCGCGCTTGTTTGCCCAAATCACTGGCACCACAGCCCTCGGCGGGCGGGTTGCAGCGAAGTTGCGGCAATCGGCTAACATTTGAGTTCTGATTTCAGGGCGAAGCCATGGTCCGTTTATCCGATATCCGTTATGTCAGGCTGGGGACTTGCGATTTGCTTGGGGCGAGTCGTTATGCGTGTCAGGTCCTCGGTCTGGAGCTGTGCCGCGAGGAAGCCGGATGCCATTACTTTCGAAGTGATGATCGCGATCACACACTGGTTTATTTCGACGGCGACCCGGCCGATCATACGGTTGGTTTTGAGCTCGCCTCGGCCGCGGAACTGGCTGAGGCGGCAGCGCTACTGTCGAATCAAGGCTATGCCATCACCAGCGGCAGCGCCGCAGGCAACCAGGCGCGACGCGTGCATTCGTTCGTCAACTTTCGAGACCCCTCCGGCAACAGCATCGACCTGGTTTACCGGCCGCATCACCACGGCCGGCGGCATTGGCCGAGCCGCGACGCCGGCATTACCGGCTTTAGCCATATCGGGCTGCATTCCACCAATCCGGCGCGCGATGAACAATTCTGGACCGGTTTGATGGGTGCTCAAGTGAGCGATCGGATCGGCGAGGCACCGCTCTTGCGGATTGATGAAGTTCATCACAAGATTGCGATTTTTCCGTCGCAACGTGCTGGCGTGCAGCACATCAATCACCAGGTAGCGTCAATCGACGACGTAATGCGCGCTTGGTACCAGCTCAAGGGTCAGGGTGTGCGGATCGTGTTCGGTCCTGGTCGGCATCCCACTTCAGGTGCCTGCTTTCTGTATTTTGAAGGCCCGGACGGTATGATCTACGAGTACTCAACCGGCGTGCGCTGCTTCACTGCGGAGGAAGATCGTGTTCACCAGCCACGGCAGTTTGCGTTTGCCAGCGAGTCATTTTGTATGTGGGGTTCGCGCCCCGACATTGCTGAGTTTCGTAATGTCGAGACTTAATGCCGAGACTTCAATTTGAGTAAGCTATGACATCTGGATTTGCTCTGTTCGAATCGCCGATTGGCAGTTGTGGCGTTGCCTGGAATGAGAAGGCACTAACCGGGGTGCAATTGCCGGAAGCGGACGAAAACGCCACCCGTTCGCGTATGCTGCGGCGCTTCCCCGGATTGCAGGAACTGACGCCGCCACCCTCGGTGCAAGTTGCCATTCGACGGATTCGGCATGCTTTGGCTGGGCATGCCGATCCGATGCTGGATTTGCTGCTCGACATGAGCAAGGTACCTGAGTTCCAGCAGCGGGTTTACGCGGTGGCGCGCCGAATACCGGCCGGCGAAACCCTGACTTACGGTGAAGTCGCACGCCGACTCGGCGATGCAGGTGCCGCCCGGGCGGTCGGCCAGGCACTGGGTAGAAATCCGTTCGCACCGGTTGTGCCTTGTCACCGCGTGTTGGCTGCCAAGGGAAAAATGGGCGGTTTCTCAGCAAACGGCGGTGCCGCTACCAAGCGGCGGCTGTTGCTGATCGAAGGCGGTCTGCCGAATTCGACGCCGGGATTATTCGACGCGCAAGAGTCAGACCAGAAAAGCGAGTTGACGCGAGTTCGCGAACGCCAGATTGATGCCGGTGTACTGTCGGTCGCCTTTTTGGAGTGCGGTGATCCGGAAGGAATTCCGGTGGTACTTCTGCACGGCTTTCCCTATGACGTGCATGCCTTCGATGAAGTTGCCAAGTTGCTCGCGGTTACCGGCGCTCGGGTGCTGGTGCCTTATCTTCGCGGTTACGGTGGCAGCCGATTTATAAGCAACAAGACCCCCCGCTCCGGTCAACAAGCAGTGCTGGGCAATGATTTACTATGTTTTTTGAATGCGCTGAAAATTGAACGTGCGCTGCTCGCCGGTTTTGACTGGGGCGGTCGGGCGGCCTGCATTGTCGCAGCACTTTGGCCGGAACGCGTTTTGGGTTTGGTGAGCGTCGGCGGCTACAACATCCAGGATCTGGCCAATTGTGCCCAACCGCAAGCCCCGGAAAACGAGCATCGATTCTGGTACCAATACTATTTGCATGGTGAGCGCGGTCGGGCCGGGCTCAGCCAGAATCGACGCGCCTTTTGCAGACTTCTTTGGCGTCAATGGTCGCCCAATTGGAATTTCGACGAGGCAACTTTTAACGCCAGCGCGCAGGCCTTCGACAATCCCGATTTTGTCGAGGTGGTGGTGCATTCCTATCGGCATCGATATGCGTTGACCGCCGGCGACCCGGCGGTTGAGGACATTGAGCGGCAATTGGCCAAGAAGCCCCTGATCAAGGTGCCGACGATTCATCTTGAAGGCGCTGCCGATGGCGTCATAGCGGCGGAAAGTTCAATCGCCCATGGCCGTTTTTTTGCCGGACCCTACCAACGAAGAGTGATCGATTCGGTGGGGCACAACCCGGCGCAGGAGGCCCCGCAGGAGTTCGCTGCGGCCGTGATTGACCTGTTGTAGCGCATTCGCACCGTTGCTCTGCTGGTGTCTGCTGTGAATTGCCATGCCCCGACCGTGCACGCACAATGTCGGGTTGAACCAATTCACGAGTGAGTTGATTTGGCATTTCGGCTAAACATCGTGATCATCGGGGGCGGCATCGGCGGCTTGTTCGCCGCCAACGCGCTAATCCGACAGGGGCTGCGTGTTTCGGTCTATGAACAGGCGGCCGCACTGGGCGAGATTGGCGCTGGCGTGTTTGTGACACCGAATGCGGTGCGCCAGGGCGTCTTCATGGTCAGCGCTACTTGGCCGGCGGCGTCGCGCCGCACCCGTTCATTGGCCAGCGCCGGCGTCACCGGCCAGGTAGGTTTCACGCTGCTCTTCGACCAGGACCCCTTGGCGTCTAAGCAGCTTCATCATCCGCTTGATGATCTTGTGCAATACCGCCTGCACCGCTTCGTCGCTCGGTGTGGGGACTTCGACAAACACCGGCCCATCGGCACCGCGCCGCTGTCGGCCTCATCCCTTGACTGCCAAAAGCCAGTCAGCCATCAGCTCATCCCGATGAACTTCAATCCATGCGGGCGGCGGCGCGCGGACAAATGCCGCTGCCAGCGATCTGGATCAGTACCGCCTAGCTCCGTACCTCGACGAATGAGTGTTCATTCATGCCCCGTCAGCGGCGCTGGGGGCGACACCGCCAGTTGTGAGAAATTGAAACCCTAGTGCCAGCGCGTGCGCACGAGCCGCCTCGGAGTATTTATTCAGATCGCCGCCGTATTTTTGCGCCAATTCTTCCCTGATTCGATGTAGTTCCTCGACGATCGGATCAGGCGCATTGTGTGATTCAAATTGTCGATTTGCACTCATATTTCGCTTTCTAACATTTCTAGGGGAGACACCAATTCCGGCAGCCGGTAGCCGCGGGCCGCACAAAGCCCCCGCAACACCGGCATATGAACTGGATTAGCGATGTGCTTGAAGTTCCATGTCAGCATCACATTGGCTCCATGGACGGCGGCACAGGCAATATGCAAGGCATCGAATCGAGCTTTCGCGGGTAGTCCACCGCCCAACAATAGAAAGTCCGCCAGCGATTCAATATCGGCATTGATCTCCAGCATTTTTAGGCCTCGAATTGCTACAAGACGCTGATTCGCGGCCTCCGGGTCCCCGAGGCTCACCTCTTGAACAACGTAGGGTGAAATGCAAGCCGGACGGTTTCTAATTTTGCGTGCCACCATTGCCTTGTGACCGCCTGCCAAGCACCCTTGATCGGATCGGCAGGCGAACGCGCCGTCAGGTAACTGATTACTGAGGATTCGATGTAAACAAGTGGCTTCATGAACCCAATTTACACTGTTTCCTGAACATTGAGGCGATCTGCTCCATCCCTCGACCGAAACTGCGTAGCGAGTACCTCGCCCAACTCCGGCAACATGCTCCCGCTGGACTATTGCGACGCAACATGACATAATCAAAGGCTGTTCTGCCAACTGCCTTTCTTTGGTGCTTTAAATGCCGAGCGATAGAAGCTTCGAGCATTTCAAGCTTCGAGTATTAGAGACGGGCAGTGTCATCGAATTCTGGCCCTACGCTGAAACCTTGTTAGATCAGCATCTGTTGGTTGGCGTCGATGCCCATGCGATCCGCCAACCTCCGAGGCCAAAGCCCCGGATTTCGCGCGATATTGACTTGAATATTTGCCCCGCAATCTGGCAGGCGGGCAAGGCTGTCTTTATCGCGTCTGAGACTGAAAAGTCTGTGACTGGAAATAATGATGTCTGATTCTACTTTTGCTGATTTTGGCTTGGCCGCGCCGTTACTGACCGCGCTGGCCCGCCTTGAAATTGTTACCCCGACACCGGTTCAGGTGCAGTCGATTCCCATGTTGATGGAAGGGCGCGACCTGATCGCCTCGGCACCTACCGGCACAGGAAAAACCGCCGCCTTCATGCTGCCGGCCTTACATCGAATTGTTTCGAGCGAACCCAAACGCGGCCGTGGCCCGAGGGTTTTAGTGTTAACGCCGACGCGCGAGCTTGCGCAACAGGTAAGCAAGGCCACCCAGGGTTTTTCGCGCACTTTGCCGCGCATGACGACTGTCTGCATTACGGGCGGTGAGTCGTACATGCTTCAGAACAAGCAGCTTGCGGCACCCTACGAAGTCTTGGTCGCGACACCGGGTCGCCTGATCGACCAAATGAATTCCGGCAAGATCGATTTCTCGCGAGTCGACACCTTTGTGTTGGACGAAGCAGATCGCATGCTGGACATGGGCTTTTCAGACGACGTGCTGATGATTTCCAGGGCATTGCCGGCGGAACGTCAAACCATTTGTTTCACCGCGACTTTGACGCGCGGCGTGCGTGGTCTGGCCGATCAGTTGTTGCGCAATCCGCATTGGATGGAAGTGGACCAATTAAGCGGCGAAGAAGTGACGATTGATGAACACGTCATCTACGCCGATAACAAAGAGCACCGCAATCGCCTGCTGAGCGCCTGCCTGAACGATACCGGTCTGGTTCAAGCCATAGTGTTTACCGCCACCAAGCGGCACGCCGAAGAGCTGGCCGGCGAGTTGATTCGGGACGGTATTTCCGCCCAGGCGCTACATGGCGATCTGAATCAGCGTGACCGCACCCGCGCTTTGAATAAACTACGGCGCGGCGAGTGCAAGGTACTGGTTGCGACTGATGTTGCGGCGCGCGGTATTGATGTCGCGACTATTTCGCATGTCATCAATTTTGAATTGCCGAAGTTTGCCGAAGACTACGTGCACCGCATTGGTCGTACCGGTCGTGCCGGTGCCACCGGTCAAGCCTTGTCATTTGTCGGCCGCGAAGACATGTTTAATCTGCACAAGATCGAGCATTTCATCGGACGTAAAGTACAAGTCAGCGAGATCGAAGGCCACGAAGCCAGCTTCAAGCCGGGCGATCGTAAGCCGCAGCGCCCAAACAGCGCTGGTTATCGCGGCAAGCCGAGTAACTACAACAAGGCTGGACCGCGCAAGCCGGCGACTCGTACCGGCGGCAACTCAACCGGTACCTGGAATGGTCCGGCCAACGGTACCTCGCATGCGCCGCGATTTGGCAAGGCGACGGGCAATGGTGGCTTCGGCCGCAGTGGCGCACCGGCCCGGGCGCGCGGTTAACTCGCAGTTAAGTCGCAGTTAAGTCGCAGTTAGTCCGCAGTTAACGGATACTGCGGCCGGTCGCGCCGCGTCTCGGCAACGCTCATCAACGCGCGGGCTAGTTGTTCAGCCCGGCGCGTGGTGCAGCCAGACTGCGTGAACGTATGAAGGTCACCTCGACCCGGCGATTTTGCGATCGCCCGACCTCGGTCTCATTGCCGGCGATGTAGGTATCGCTGGGTGCACGGACGATGACGATTCGCTCGGCGGGTACGCCCCGGCTGGTCAAAATATGCTTGACCGCAGCGGCGCGGCGCTTGGCCAGCATGGCATTGACATCGCGCGCTCCAGTGCTGTCGGTATGGCCGGCGATCCATATTTCATCGCTTTGACGAGCGTCGATTAACAAGCGCTGCAGTCCGTCGTCAGGTGCTGAAATACCGATGCTGTTAGTGGCAAAGAAAACCCGCTGAGTCCGCGGCCAGGCAACTTCAGACGGTTCCGCCGCGTTTACAAGGGCGCTGGCGGAACCGTTCGGATTCACAACGGGTTTCGGTAGCACCGAGCGCTCCATATCCTCGCGCGCCAGACGGTTCTCGGCGAGTTGTGACTCGCTTTGTGATCGGCTAACTTCCGGCTTGATGCTGATCGTCGCAACGCCTGCCAGCGCGCCGTTTGGTGGCGCTGTTTGCACCGCCACATTGCTGGTCTGCTCAAGCGAGTTGGCTTTGACCAAGGCGCGCGCCATGGCACCGCGTTGTCCGTCTTGCAACAATCGATCACGCAGTTCGTGGATAAGGCCGTTTTCGAGCAGCGGTGGTTTGCGCAGGCGATCGGCTTGCGGATGGAGCGAGAGATAGCTGGTTGCGGTACCCAGCCGCAGCAAAATTCCCTGGTGTGTACCGGCGATGATCGCCATATTGCGAACCCAAACGGCGCGCAGCGGCTTGCCGTCAGAATCAAATAGCTTGAGCTCGCCGGGCGGCAGGATGCCAAATTCGAGAAAGGTGTTTTCACCGTCATCGTTGGCGGCGACCAGGCTGGTGGCTTCCGGTTGTACCCGCACGTAGTAAGGCTTGGCGCGCGCCGCAGTCGCTTCGACTGAATCGTTGCCTGAATTCGGCGTTGACAGATTCTGGCAGCCGGCCAGCATCAGCAACAAACCGGCTGCAAGGCTGGCGCAGACGCTTGATAAACACGGGTGTCGTTGATTAAGTGGTTCAGGCCTTGGCATGGTGCTTCCTCTGGGTTCGTATTGCAGGCCCCCAGCTTCGACTGATTGCCGCTTCAGGGCAATTGCACCGTCGGATTAGGATTGCCGGTCTAGGTCATTCTGCCTACGTCAAACGGTCTAAGCGTCAGCAATCGCATAAAATCCGCTGGTAGCCGAAAGCAAAAAACCCAAACAAGAAGCACCACCAAGAAGCACAACCAAGGTATCCGAATGGCTGAGCCTGAACACGCCCCACCGTCGCCGAGTCTGAAGGCCGAGATTCTGGCCGAGGCGATGCCCTACATTCGTCGTTTTCACGGCAAGATCATCGTTATCAAGTATGGCGGTAACGCGATGACCGACGAGAAGCTGAAGGAGAGCTTTGCCGAAGACGTGGTGTTGCTCAAGCTGGTCGGCTTGAACCCGGTGGTGGTGCATGGTGGCGGGCCGCAGATCGAACAGTTGCTCAGCAAGATCGGCAAGAAGGGCGAATTTATTCAGGGCATGCGCGTCACCGATGCCGAAACCATGGATATTGTCGAGATGGTGCTGGCCGGCAAGGTCAACAAGGAAATCGTCGAGCTGATTAACCATGCAGGTGGTCGTGCGGTCGGGCTGACCGGGCAAGATGGTGGCCTGATTCGGGCGCGCAAGATGACCCTGGCGAGCCGAGAGCGGCCGGGTGAGATGATTGATATCGGCCAGGTCGGTGAAATTCAGGCGATTGACCCGAGCGTGATTCAAACGCTGTCGGCTAGTGGCTTTATTCCGGTGATCGCACCGATTGGCTCGGGCGAGAAGGGCGAGACCTACAACATCAATGCCGATGTCGTCGCCGGCAAGATCGCCGAAGTCTTGAAGGCCGAAAAACTGGTGCTGTTGACCAACACGGCCGGGGTATTAGATAAAGCCGGTAATTTGCTCACCGGCCTGACCGCCAAACGAATTGACGAACTGTTTGAGGATGGCACCATCTCAGGCGGTATGTTGCCGAAGATTTCGTCGGCTTTGGATGCGGCCAAAGGCGGGGTCAATGCCGTGCATATCATTGATGGCCGGGTTGATCACTGCTTGCTG
>JANORY010000066.1:0-3816 GCA_031415535.1 Burkholderiales bacterium
TCATGGCGCCATCCGGATCGGGTACCGCCGCCGGAGCCGGATCAACCCTTGCTCGAAAAGTTGAAGCGTTCGGGCAGTCTGATCCCGTGCGGACTGCTGATTGTTTTCATCGTCTGGGTGTTGGTAGCAGGTTGGGCGACCGCCACCGAATGTGCGGCTTACGGTGTGTTGGGCTCGTTGCTGATCGCAGGGTTCGGCGGCTCGCTGAACTGGGCGAATTTCCGGGACAGCCTGATGGGCGCGACCCGCGTGTCCTGCATGATCATGTTCATTTTAGCGGGCGCGGCGTTCCTGACCAAAACCATGGCGTTTACCGGTATTCCTCGGGCACTGGCCGAGTGGGTCTCAGCGCTTGGCTTGTCGCCCACCCTGCTGATTGCACTGTTGGCGGTGATTTACATCATTCTCGGCACTGCACTCGACGGCATTTCAATGATCGTATTGACCTCGGCGGTGGTGCTGCCGATGATTCAAAAGGCAGGCTTTGATCTCGTCTGGTTCGGCATTTTTATCGTCCTGTTGGTTGAAATTGCCGAGGTCACACCACCGGTCGGATTTAATCTGTTCGTCCTCCAAAACATGACCGGCAAAGACTCGAACACGATTGCGCGCGCGGCGATTCCGTTTTTCGGCTGCCTGGTCCTGTGTATCGTGGCCATCACAATCTTTCCAATTCTGGTCACCTGGCTACCAGACTACGTGATGGGTGTCGCCAAATAAACGGATAATGCCGCGATGAATGTAATCGTCATTGGTGGCGGCATTGTCGGCGTAACCAGCGCCTATTTCCTGCGCCAAAAAGGCTTTGAGGTAACGGTCATTGAGCGACGCGGCGACGTTGCGCAAGAGGCCAGTTTCGGCAACGCCGGTATCATCGCACCGGGCTATGTCACGCCCTGGGCCGCGCCCGGCATGCCAGCCAAGGTTTTGTCGTACCTGTTCAAATCCGAAGCGCCGGTGCTGTTTCGACCCAATCTGAACCCCGCCCTGTGGCGCTGGCTCAGACGCTGGCTCAAGGAATGCACATTAGAGCGTTACCGGGTTAACAAGGAACGTATGCAGCGGGTTGCGCTGTACAGCCGGAGCTGTTTGCACGCCCTGCGCGAAGAACATTCGATTGACTATCAGCAGTCACAGGGCTACTTGCAACTGTTCCGAACCCAGGCCGATCTCGAGCTGTCCGAACCGGGTCGGCAAATGCTGCGTGAACAAGGTATCTTGCATGAAGCGCTCGACGCGGCGGGTTGCTACAAGCTCGAGCCCGAACTGGCCCGCCACACTGCTTTGGCCGGCGGCCTGCATTTGCCGGCCGACGAGTCCGGCAACTGTCCGCTGTTTGCAAAACGGCTGAAAGTTATTTGTGAGCAGGAAGGTGTCAGATTTCAGTTCGGCGAAACCGTTCAAGCGCTACGGATCGAAGGCAAGAAGCTGGTCGGGGTCAAACTTAACGCGTCAACCTTGAACGCGGACGCCTGCGTCATTGCGGCTGGCCATGCCAGCGCTGCTTTGCTGGCCTCTGTCGGTATTAAAGTTCCGATCTATCCGATCAAGGGCTACAGCGTCACGCTGCGCCTGAAGAGTGATGGTTTTGGCCCGAATCGGGCACTGATGGACGAAGCTTATAAAACCGCGATCACGCCGATGGGTAATACCTTGCGGGTCGCCGGCACCGCAGAATTGGGTAACCACAAGCTTGAGTTACGCGAAGCCGCCCGGCGCACGCTTGAAATGGTTGTATCCGATTGGTTCCCGGGTGCCGCTGATTTTCAATCGGCGCGCTATTGGGCCGGTGCGCGACCGATGCTGCCGGACGGTCCGCCGCTAGTGGGTGCCTCGCCGATCGCGGGTCTCTATTTGAACTGCGGACATGGCTCGACCGGTTGGGCCATGTCGTGTGGCACTGCCAAGCTGACCGCTGATATTCTGGCCGGGCGAGAAACCGAAATCTCGATCGATGGTCTGACCTTGCAGCGCTATGCATGATAGCGTTGTGCGGTAAAAATTAAATGTCCGACCTCTACACCACAGAGTCTGTTCGCAAGCTGGAGCTGCAGGCGCTCGCCACTGTGCCGGATGGTACGCTGATGTGCCGCGCTGCGATGGCGGTTGCCGATCACGCCGAACGCATGCTGCGCCAGCTTGAACCGCCCGCCCGCGAGTCTACTGCTGTCGATGTGTTGATCCTGGCTGGATCTGGCAACAATGGCGCGGATGCACTGTTAAGCGGACTGTTGTTGCAACAGCGCGGCTATCGCGTCGGCGCGCTACTAGAGAGCGTATCGACTCGAAGCAAATCGAATCAGGGCGTTACGAAGCATAGCCCATCGATGCAGAATGCAACACTTCAAGGTGGGCCACCGCAGTCTGTGCCGCATCCGGAAATCCTGGCAGAGTATGAACATCTGAATTTGCCGATCGCCCCGTTTACATCGCTCGCGGAGTATCTGACCAGCGCCCGATTGCTGATCGACGGTTTATTGGGCATCGGCCAGAATCGTCCGCTGGACGGCGCACTCTACAAGCTGGTGGCAGCGATCAATCAAAGCCCCATAAGTGTGTTGGCGGTCGACGTGCCGACTGGCTTGAACGCGACCACCGGTGCCATCCTGGGTGGCAGCCACGGCATCTGCATTCGAGCGAGCGCGACCGTTACCTTGTTGGCCGACAAACCGGGATTGCACACCGCAGACGGCAAGGAGTACGCCGGTGCGGTCATCGTCGATCGGCTCGGTTGTGAACTGAATCAACCGGCCGATGGCGAACGCTTCGATGCATCGCTGGCCGGTGCAATGTTGTCAGCCCGCGCTGTCAACAGTCATAAGGGCAGCTTTGGATCGGTGCTGGTGATTGGCGGCGCGATGGGCATGCAGGGCGCCGCCTTGCTGGCGGCAACCGGCGCGCAGGCCGCTGGTGCCGGCAAGGTCTTTATGTGCTCACCCGATCAAACCGTATTTGTTGCTGAACACGCGCAATGGATGACCCGCGCCTGGCCACCGGTGTTCGACGACATCAACGCCATTGCGCTGGGCTGCGGGCTTGGGTACTCCGACCGGTCCCGGCGCGCACTGCAAAGCTGCTGGAACAGTGCTGTGTCCCTGGTGCTGGATGCCGATGCGTTAAACCTGCTGGCCGACCCATCGACGATCTTGCAGCGGCAGCCGCGACCCGCTGCTACGGTCATGACACCGCATCCGCTCGAGGCCGCGCGACTGTTGAATTGCAGCACCGCCGAGATCCAAGCGGATCGACACGCCGCAGCGATTCATCTCGCGCAAATGTTTGCCTGCGTGGTGGTGCTCAAAGGTGCCGGTTCGATCATCGCAAGCAACCAAGGCGCTTGGTCGATCAACAGTTCAGGTGCGCCGACGCTTGCGGTGGCCGGCACTGGCGATGTGCTTGCCGGCGTGATTGCAGCGCTGCTGGCGCAGGGCCATTGCGCCTGGGATGCCGCGCGCTTGGCGGCCTTCGCACACGGACGAGCCGGTGAGTTAATGCAAGCGCAACTGACACTCGGTACCGGACTGGCTGCCGGTGAGTTATTCACGCCAATTCGTCAGGTATTAAATGACTATCACTTGATCCGCAGCCAAAAAAGCTGAATATCAAGCACCTTATCCTGGGCCGGTCTGGACGATGTCGATGCCGCGCAGAATCAAGGTGCGGCGAAGTTGACTACCGCGTGCCACCAGCTCGCGTCGACCCGATCCAGCCAATCATTATGATTGCTGGACTTGATCATCACCAACTGTTTCGGGCCGCTTAGCGAAGCCTGCAATGCCATGCCGAATCGAGCCGGAACTACACGATCATTTTCAG
>JANORY010000067.1:0-2152 GCA_031415535.1 Burkholderiales bacterium
ACAGAATGTACTTGCTGCGTACCTGGCCCATCGCATAACCAACAGTCAAACTGCCGACAATATTGGCCAGGCCGATTAGCGCCAATGACCAACTGGCGACCGAGGCTGGTAAACCGCACAAATTGACTTCACCGGGTAGATGCGTGATCAAGAAGGCGATATGAAAACCGCAGGTGAAAAAGCCGGCATGGACCAGCAGATAACTGCGGTCCTTGAAAGCATTGCGCAGCGCGGCACGCAGGCCCTCACCCTTGGGCTGGCTGGCAGCGGCCTGCGGCGAACGGCGTAACTTGGCGGTGATCGGCAAGGTCAGCAGGATCATCGCGGCCATCGCCCACTGCGCATTCATCCAGCCGACGGTCGAAATCAGTTTCTGCGCAATTGGCGCGAATACGAATTGGCCGAACGAGCCGCCGGCATTGATCACACCCGACGCGGTACCGCGATGGGCGGCGGGCAGGCTTGGTGCGACGGCACCGAGCAACACCGAGAAGCTGCAGGCACCGGAACCCATGGCGGTGAGGATGCCGAGCGAGATGATCAACATCCATTGATTAGTGACCCACGGAATCAGCGCCGTACCGATCGCCAAAATAATGATGCCTGTGGCCAGTACACGTCCCGGTCCATAACGATCGGCAAATGCGCCGGCGATGGGTTGCGCCAGTCCCCACATGAATTGGCCGACCGCCAACGCGAAACTAATGCTGACAATACCGAGTCCGGTTGCGGAGTTGATCGGCGAAATGAACAAACCCATGGTCTGGCGAGTACCCATGGTGACCATGAGCAAAAAGGCCGCCAGCAGCGTAATCGGCCACCAGGAATGGATCAGCGCCGCACCGACTGGCGAAGGGCTTTGAGGGGCGTTGGTTTGAGTCATTGAAAGGCTTTCGGAATCATGACCCGCTCGCCGACGAATCGAAGCCCGGCGTCTTCGCTTTTCAACACGAGCGTGCGTACGCGGTGTAAGACCTCGCCGAGGACGGTTTGCTGGTAGTACCACTGGGCGAGCGCCGCCGCCGATAAACTACCGGGTTGGCCGGTCGCGGCTTCCTCATAAAAGCATCGCAGGTCATCACAAATCTGTTTCAGCACCGTGCCGGGTGGTCGGTCAACGTCAGTTTTGGGTGCGGTGCCGGACAGCATCGAAATCAGACAGGCGGCGGCGTCCTCGAGCGACATGCCGCTTAGGCCGAAGCCGGAAGCGCCGCGTTTGCGAATGGCGATATCGTGCCACGGCTTGAGCTGCTCGATCTCCAGGCCGAGCGCATGAGCCAGGGCCTGCGGCCCATCGCCGGTCGGCGCCGGTTTGCTGAAATTCACCGGACAGGCATCGCCTTCGCCCACCGCTGGGTCATCGACCGAGTTCGGCGCATCGTCGGCAAAGTCACGCAGGACTGGCCCTTTAGGCTCGTTGAACAGCGCCAGCACTTCACGCAGGACCCGTCTTTGAAACTCCGGCTGATTCGGCGCACCCATTGGCCGTCCGAGCATAAACGGCACCCAAAGAGCACGCGGTGCTTGCATCACTTCGGAATGCTCGCGCACCAGACTCACAACACTGGTCGCGATGCCTTCTTCTTCCAGATAAATACTGACGGCGCTCACGGCGCACGTACAGTTCGGTCAAACCGGCAAAAGGATCGCTGCGTCAACCTGATCGCGTTTGAGCAAGCCTGCCAATTCGCGGGCCCGGGCTTCAAAGACAGTCGGTGGAAAAGGCGCGCCCATAAATGAGTAATGAAAATCCGCCACCGAACCGATTTCACCGGCTTGCGCCAATTCCTTGAGCCGCTGCAACGGAAACACCAGGTTCACATCACGCCGAAAGCCGCTGCGGTCGAAATTCACCGAAACATGACTCATCATCAGTTCGTTCGGATTTGTATCGGAGG
Organism: Burkholderiales bacterium; assembly: GCA_031415535.1. Lineage (GTDB taxonomy): Bacteria > Pseudomonadota > Gammaproteobacteria > Burkholderiales > Burkholderiaceae_E > JANLTP01. The sequence continues at coordinate 1,899 of JANORY010000067.1, forward strand.
ATATGACGCGATACTCGGTTGCACCAGCACCCACCGCAAAGGGCCGGTCGCTTCGGGCATGCAGACCGGCTGTACTCAATAGGGCAACCCGACGCTGGTTCAGTGGCGGACCCAGGACAAACGGCTTGCTGTCGAAGCGTGGCGCCTTGTCGCGCAGGGTCAATAAATGCTCGCGATCACTCGCGCTTAAATCGGCTAGTCGTGCCATGATTCCTCTGCTTCGATGGGCGGGTGCTTCAGGTCGAGTTTACTCG
>JANORY010000068.1:0-1046 GCA_031415535.1 Burkholderiales bacterium
GTCGCCCGCACGGCCCCAGATATCGACGACCTTGTTGTAGCGCTCGCCCTGCGTCACCAGACCTGAGCTGTACTGCTGCTCGATCTCTTTGACTTCCTTCTCGGCCTGCGTCAGCAAGGTTTCTTTTTGCGGCGGCACCAGCATGTCATCGATCGCAATCGAGATACCGGCACGGGTCGCCAATTTGAAGCCATACTGCAGCAGGCTGTCGGCCAGAATCACCGTGTCGCGCAGACCACAACGTCGGAACGAGACGTTGATGAGCCGCGAGATTTCCTTCTTCTTCATGGCCTTGTTGATGTTCGAGAACGGCAAACCTTTCGGCAAGATCTCGGACAACATGGCGCGACCGACGGTGGTGTCGACCCGGGTCAGTTTCGGCACATAGTCGAGCGCTTCCTTGTCGAAGTCATACTCGGTAATGCGCACGCTGATGCGAGTTGCCAATTCAACTTCATTGGCCTGGTAGGCACGCTCCATCTCGGCCAGGTTGGCGAACTGCATGCCCTCACCCTTGGCGTTGATCCGGTCGCGGGTTGCGTAGTACAGACCCAGCACGATGTCTTGCGACGGCACGATCGACGGCTCACCATTCGAGGGGAACAGCACATTGTTCGACGCCAGCATCAGGGTGCGAGCCTCGGTCTGCGCTTCCAGCGACAGCGGCACGTGTACGGCCATCTGATCACCGTCAAAGTCGGCGTTGAAGGCCGCACAGACCAGCGGATGCAACTGAATTGCCTTGCCTTCAATCAACACCGGCTCGAACGCCTGAATCCCCAGGCGGTGCAAGGTCGGCGCACGATTCAACATGACCGGGTGTTCGCGAATGACCTCTTCGAGAATGTCCCAGACAATCGGTTCCTGATTCTCGACAAACTTCTTGGCCTGTTTGATGGTCGTGGCAACGCCCATCGTCTCAAGCTTGTTGAAGATGAATGGCTTGAAGAGTTCGAGTGCCATCAGTTTCGGCAAACCGCACTGATGCAACTTGAGTTGCGGGCCGACCACAATGACCGAACGGCCCGAGTAGTCGACGCGTTTGC
>JANORY010000069.1:0-13268 GCA_031415535.1 Burkholderiales bacterium
TCAAGCACATTATGAAAAAGTTTGCCTGGTAATCGATGTACCCAATGATTCGGGTCAGCCAACACCGCCAGACCATAATCGCCGGCCAGATCGTAGCCGAAGGCCGTATCGATATGAATAATATCGCCCAGCGCGCCGGACCGAACCAAGGCCATCAGCTCGACGAACGGCCGCTCAAAGCAATACAGATAATTGACCGACACTCGGCGCTGCGCCGCTCTTGCGAGTTCCTGAATTTCGCGGGTCTGCATGGCAGTCAGTGCAAACGGCTTCTCAAGAAAGACGTGACATCCGGCGGCAAATGCCTGACGGGCCAGCGCCAAATGTGAATCCGGTGGTGTTGCGACATGCAGAACATCGAGTCGTTCGGTGCTGAGCATCAGCCCGAGATCATCATACGTGGCGGCAATGTCAAAGCGCAGGGCCAATTGGCGCGCCATCAACTGTTCACGGTCACACACGGCCACGACCTCGGCCACACCGGTTGCCCGAATCTGCTCGACATGCGCGTCCGCAATCTTGCCGCAGCCGACGATACCCACCCGTAACTTTGACGGCACCGGGTTCATGATCTCAGCGCGTTCGGCGGCGGCACGCTGCGCACCAGATTGGCTGGTTTCGGCAGGGCAAAATCGCGATAGGCACCCGGATTGCCGGACATACCCGCCTCGGCCGCCTTGATGATGTTGTAGGACTCGCGCGCGGTCACATAGTGCAGCACATAACGGCTGCCGTCGTTATACGCATGCTCGAGATAACTGAACATATCGTCGACCGGTTTACCGAGCAGACACTCGGTGTCGGCTTCCTGAGTTCCATGGGTGTGAACTTTCACGAAGATCCACTCCGGCCTACCGCGCACATGAATGTGCTGATTGACCCACAGATCAATGCGATCGGTGGTCGGCGGTACTTTGCGGCGGATATCGCCGGCCTCGATACGCGGGAACACACCCCACTTGCGGTTGCGCCAGTTCAATGACAGCGGACCTTGAATAATCATCAAGTCGCCGCTAGCGGATGCGCCGACTGTGACATCAACGCCGCTGTCATGCGACTTCGGGCGTTGATGATCGTCGGTGGCATAATAAATTCGATTAATGGTGCTGGTCTGTGCGCTACTCGGGGCCGACGGCAAGGTAAAGTCCGCGTAACAACCCTTGCGAGCCAGAACCTGCAGCTCATTGTTGACGCCACACATGCGTCCGTCCGCTCTGGAATTATCGAGCGCCCAATTGCCGTGAATAAAACCGAATACCGCGCGCCCGGTATTCGGATCAACCGGCAAGGCACCGTGTCGTTCATGCAGGATGCGCACAAAGCGTTCGAGTTTTTCGCCGAGGCCCTCGGCCGTGTCGTTATCGTGATGCAAATGCACTTCGATTTCGCCCAAACCCAAGCGACACAGCTCGGCAATTCGGTCCAAATGTTCGGGACGATACTCCTCCTCCGGATAGAAGAAAGTGTGCTGCGGCCGCACGCCATCGGCATCCTGGTGGTTCGCGACCAATTTCGGATAATCCTCACGCCACTTGCGAACCCGCTCGACCTCAAGCTCATAGCTGGGCCGCCGCCAGCCCGGTTCGAAGTGATCAACAAAAGAGAACATCAGGTGGATCGGACCGATCCCCGGCGGCGGCTTCGATTGCGTCAAATACGAGCGCAACCACAAGTGAATATATTTGCGGCGGATCTCCAAGGTCGCGAACAGCGCCAACAGCGAGATCGTCAGCAACGCCAGCACCGCCAAGACAGCGAATAGACTCACTGGCGGGTGTCTCCATACAGACGCAGATACGCGCTATACATCGTATCGAGACTCCCGGCACGCACCGCCCAGACCCGCGCAGCGGCACCCATGCGCAGGCGCGCAGGCGAATCAAGCGCCAACTTCTCGAGCGCATCAGCCATCGCCGCGACGTCCCCGGAGGCGACCAACCAGCCAGTCTGGCCATTTTGAACGATCTCGGCGTTGCCGCCGACGTCGGTCGCCAAAATCGGCAACTGTGCTGATGACGCTTCGACCAATGCCATCGAATAGCCTTCGGTCAGGGACGACTGCAGGTACACGTCAGAGCCTTTGAGTAAATCGGCGACATCATCGCGAATGCCGAGAAAATGTACATGGTCGGAAATTCCGAGTTCTGCGCTCAACGATTCCAGCGCGCTGCGCAAGGGACCATCACCAATCATCAGCAGCGCGACGTCAGCGCCCCGAGCACGAACTGATTTTATCGCGTGCAACATCATTGCAGGGTTCTTGACCTCGCTCAATCGTCCGACGCTAGCCACCACCACCGCAGATTCAGAAACGCCGAGCTCGCGCTTGATTCGAATCCGCGCCGCCGGCTCACGCGGTGCAAACTGATCCAGATCAATGCCGTTAACAATGGTCTGCGCCTTTTCGGCCGAGATGACCCTATGCGCAACAAAGTTTTTATGTGCCGCCTGACAGACCGAAACGCCCGAGTCGGTCCATCGCATGGCGAGCTTGTACAGCGCTTCTCGGCGCGCCGAATACGGTTGCACGCCCATATTGTGTCGAGTACTGATGATTCGCCGCAGGCCCAGTCCGAGCGCGGCAGCGCTCGCATAATAATGCGGTACCGCATTGTGCGTATGCAGAACATCGGCACGCGCCACTCGCAGTGCGCGGCGAATAATCATGATCGAGCGCAGCTCCGGACCGGCACGCTTGTCGCAGTGAAACACCTGAATGCCGGCGGCGCGGGCCTGCACCGCTAGTCGGCCTTCACCGAGCAGACAGCCAATCGTGACCGAATGGCCACGACGCTTTTGCAAGCCGGCCAAACCCAACACCATGCGTTCCAGGCCACCGACCTCGAGCGATGCGATGAAATGCACGATGTTCAAGAAAACCACGCGTTCATATACACGTTCATATCGCAAAGCGTCGGCTGACCTGCCGACACAGAATCGCCAGTTTCTGTCCGGCCGGCCCTAGGCGCGCCGCTAGTTCAGTTGCCAGTGCATAGTCTCGTGTGTACCAGGATCGCATCAGGACACTGATACCCAGGAAGCCCACAACAAAGACCAAGGCCGAGGCCACGAAGGAAAACCGCGAAACAAACAGCGTTTCGACGATGATGCCCAATTCACAAGCCACCAGCGCCGAGAACAACAAACGAAACAACACTTCCCATTTGATGCGCACTTTTATGCGTCGGCGAACCATAAAAAATTGAATCAACACACTGATCGCACGCGTAATCGCCATGCTGATAATGGCACCGGACAGACCCCAGATCGGTACCAGCGCAACGGCCGCGACAATATTGACGCCCAACGTTGCAATTGCGGTCCAGATTTGATCGGACTGCTGGTTCGATGCAATCTGAAAAGCATTAAAGGCACCGGCAAATGCGCCTAGACCTGCGATCACCAGCATGCCGGTCACCGCCGGAATCGCCGCTTCATAACTGGCACCGTACAGAAACGATACGGCACCGCGCGTGACCACTATGCCAATGCCGCAGATCAGCAGGCCGATGAACCAGTAATAACGAATCGATTCGGACATGATATTGCCGGCGCGCGCCTGGCCCGAACGACCGAAGGCTCGCGATATGGCGGGCAGCAGCACCGAGGCCAGGCCGGTCGTGAGCAGGTCGACCGCGCCCTTGGTCAGCGTGCCCGCAATGACAAAGTAGGCAATGGTTTCGGCTGACCAATAGGCCTTCAGTAAGCCGATCTCCAAGGTTCGGCTGCTCAAGAGACCCAGCGAAATCATCACGCCGGACGAAAAAACGGTTCGCACCACGCGGCCTCGAGTCTCGCTGGGTAGCGTTGCCGCGTGCAGCTTGATGCCGCAGGACTTGACCAGGCGTTGTGCTACCAGGCAGCACAACACACCGGTCAGCGCGTAGATGGCGAAGGCCGACAGGACCGATTTATCAAATACCCACCACAGACACAAGGCCACCAGATTGGCTGCCACCATCACCAGAATTGAGTAACACTCCGGTTCGAAGCGCTCGAAACCCTTGCCGATCGAGCTCAACATCCAAAAGCGCGCCCGGGCAATAACACCGACACAGACCAGCAGAATCATCCAGGGAAAATGTTCCGACCAGTCTTGTGGTGATTGAACCAGTGCCACCGCGACGAACACCGCCACCACAATGCCGGTACTGACCGTCTGCCAGCGCAGCAAAGTCGAACCCAGGGCGTCGACCACCTCAGGCTGTCGACTGCCCCTGAACTCGGCGATGAAGCGAATCGCCGATAAGGCCAAGCCGTTGTTCGATGCGAGGATCAGCCAGCCGCACAGCCACACCGCGAACGCGTAATAACCGTACTGAGTGGGTCCAAGGGTGCGTGCGATCAGCACACCGGTGGCAATTCCAATCACCGCCTCGATGTACTGCACCCCCGAAAACAGCGCGGCATTTCGTAACAGGGCCATGCGTCCACCCAGCCTTGAATTGCCAGGCGCGCCCATCAGCCGATCACTAAGCAATTGGACCGCGCAAGATCGAAGCGATCATCAAGAAACCTTTCCACAACAGCGACAAATTCTACGCCGGGTTAAGTCGCGACCCGCTGCACAAATCGCCGGTGTCATGAACATTGACATCCTAGAGATGACACCAGCGCGGGCAGAATGATTAACAATCCGGACCTAATACGCCAACCCGTTGAGCGCGGTTTTCGCTGTAAAAATTACCGAACCGTCGGCCCGCCCCGGCGTTTCCTTAAGGGCTTACGCGATCGATCAACTAAACTTCGCCTTTGTCACGGATCACTGATCTCCTGCATGGAACATTACGCGCCGCGTGAACCACACCTGTCACGCTTCAAAGAACTGATTCGGCAAGGTGCCGGAACGCTCGATATTCACGACCAGCAAGATCCTGCGTCCAGCTACACCCGCGCAGCAATCGCCAGCGAGCCCTTGGTGCAACGCGAAGTCGATCGTGTGTCGATTCATTTGCACAGCATTTGCCGATTATTGCAATCACAACTGGGGCCAACGCCGCAGATTCTCGATCTGGGTTGTGGTACTGGCGCGACCACCGTTGCGTTGGCGCTCACCAAGGAACTTGGCGCGCGACGCATCGTCGGTGCCGATCCGAATGGGTTTTCACTGCGCGCTGCCGCCGAGCGCTGGGCGGCTCATCAGACTGCCGGAGTGGACGTCGGCTTTCAAAAAATCGAGGCCGGCCGACTGCTGCCCTTTGCCGATCAATCATTTGATCTGTGTTTATGCGTCTCGGTCATTGAATATCTTGGAACCTCGCACACCCGTCAGGCCCTGGCCTCTGAAATGATTCGGGTGACGCGGCGCGGCGGCACCATTTGCCTGGTGACCCCGAGTCCGTTTCGACTGTTTGATTATCATACCGGTCGCTTTCTCGGCGACTGGCGACGTGCCTCTGGATTCCCGTGGGCGCAGTCACCCCACGAGATCAGTCGAATGTTCAGCGGACATCAAGTGCGCTTTCTGCGCAAGGAACAAGTCAGTCACGGCTTATCGAAGCGACGACTACCCTTGGCCAGCATGATTGCCAATGTACCCGGCCTCGGTTGGGCTCTGCCTTGGCAAAAAGTATTGGTCAAACGCGTTGCTTAGAATATCGATTAGGACGTCGATTAAGACGTCACTTTGGGCGGTTACGCTGTGCTGGTCGACGCTTGTTTTGCCGGCGACAAGCGAACCGGGCAACGAGCACTGTGTAACCAAACAAGTCGGTTGGCCGGAGGCGGGCGAACGGGCACGCTTTGCCTGGCCGACGCTCACCGAGGCGGTCGCCGGCAGCCTGCTTACTTCGAGTTGTTTACGCCTCACCGATTTGGGTCCGATCAGCACCATCGGTGCAGATACTGCCGAGATTGGTTCTTTTTCCATCAACGGCGGTGCATTTCTCGCCAGCCCACAAAAAATTCGCAACGGCGACCGTGTCCGAGCGCGCGTTCGGGCGGCCTCACAAGCCGACGGACGCGTCACATTGACGGCGGTATTTGACGGACAGTTTCGGCTGGCCAGCTTTGCAGTTCGAACCGTGAATCTACCCACGACCAACCGAGCCGCCACAACTTATCAGGTGGGTCCAACACGTGCCATCAAGCAGTTATCCGAAATCGCCCCAAAGTTGCTGGCTGGCGATACGGTTCTGGTCGACACCGGAGTCTATGCACCAGTTCGCTTCGAGCGTGCCGGAACCCAAGCCCGACCCATCACGATTCGCGGTGACCGCAACGCGCGACCGGTGATCAGCGGTGGATCTTATGCGGTGAGCTTCATCGGCGCGCATCACATGGTCTTCGAGCATTTCGAAATCACCGGTTCGCGGCTTGCCTGCGTATTTAATCAGGCCAATGAGCTGACCTTGCGCGCGCTATTCGTTCACGACTGTGATCGGCATGGCATTCTTGGTGCCGACCTGGGCAACGGCAGCAATGTGATCGAGCACAGCGAACTGACCCGAACCGGCAGTCATCCGATTGGCGAGCATCGCAAGCATCCGATTTACATTGCAACGGATCGGGATGCCTTTCCGAACGCCAGGCTGCGAGTTCAACACTCTTACCTGCACAACAATATTGGCGAATCGATCAAGAGTCGTTCGGCGCGTACCGAGATTTACTACAACTGGATCGACGTCGGCGTCGATGCCAAATCCTTGTACACGCTGGCACTCTATGGCTTCGAAGTTTATCGAACCAGCGATGGCCTGAACAGCGATGTCGTCGGCAACGTGCTGGTGCACCGCGGCCGTTACGGTATTCGCCTCGGCGGCGACGGCACCGGTGATTCGAAGGGCCGGGTGCGGCTCGCCAACAATACGATCATCCTGGGTGCGGATTTCGGTCAGGCCCCGGTCATCCGGCTGTTTCAATCGATTGACTCGGTATTTCTGATCAATAACGCGGTCATTCGAAGCGGCGGATCGAGTGATCCGGTACGATTGTTTCGAAACGAAATCGCGCCCAGAGCCTGGGTGGGTGGCCGCATCAAACTGGCTGGCGTATCGAATTTGTTGCCACCGCAATCAATCATCGACCCGGTACCCACTCACGAATGGCGAATGCCGATTGACGGCCCTGCATTGCTTCGCTCTACCGACCTGACGGCGATCGATGTGACGCCGCAGGCGGGCTCAGTATTATTTAATGCCGGGACGTCGCTGCGCGACATCGAAGCCGACTATGACATTGGCGATCGGCTGCTTATTCTGGAGCGTTCAATCTGGCCACGGCCACCCGTCAGCGGCGCTAGCCTGCCTGAGCTTGGACGTCGGGATGTTCAGCGACAAACTATTGGCGCTTATTGATAAGCTGCTAACGCAAACTGGCGTGCCGACCATCATCAAAGAATCGGACTACTCTGACATTGCCCGCAATGGTCAGGCTCGCCTCAACATATCCGGCACCGGTGGAACTGCTGGCGGTTGAAACTCGTCCGCCGACATCCAATACTTTGACCGAGCGATAGTCGCTACTGCTGTCCGGCTGGCTCAGCCGCCAGACATCGCGATTGGCGATCGAGCCATTCAGATTGGTCAACGACCAGCCAGCGCCGCCGGTTGAATATAAATCGCGAACCGCGACCGACTTGCCGTTGACGTTGTAGAGCGCAATGTTGCCGTTGATGATCGCTGCACTCGGAATATGCAAGCGCCAGATTTTCGCCGGACTGCCGACGATCCGATCAAACACCACCACGACCTGCAGATCATCAAGCCAAACATAGTCACGACGGTAAACACTGGTACTGGTCCAGTACGGTCGGGCATCAATCTGTACATAGGTGTGCGGCACCGTAGCACTCGGGTTGTACTCCGAAAAGCGGATGATTGGGAAGTCACCGTTCTCGGAGGTTTTTTGACCGGCCAGCGTGACGATGTTTGAGACGTCACTGCCCACATTGGTGCCGGCTTCGGCCAATATTCCACTGTTGGCGAAAAACTCCGGATCGGTCACCAGCCAGTCAGCACCACTGGCCCATTGAAAGCCGGGCGCATCGGGATTGGCGTGTGAGTAATCGGCGCTGGCGTTGGCCCGATTGGCAAACATGAACGCCGCTCGCGCGTTGGTCTGGAATCCTTCCGAGGAGCGCAGCCCAAGCAGCCCGGCACCGGGCGTCGGTGCTACGAAGAATCGGTCCGGCTTCGCCACCGCTGGGACTGCGGTCGCGGCGTTCAGATTCCAATAGAAGTTCGCAAAACCCTTCGATGCACGCGACCAGTTTGATACCGCCATTGCGGTCGTCAAAATACTTTTGGCATGTTGCGCCTCGCTCGATGACTTGCCCGAATGAATCAGATGATGCCAATGCACGAGCGACAGTTGAGTAAACGGCGCGTCACTGTTCGAAGCTTCCGAACCCACTTCGAAAAATTTCTCCAGATGCGGGCGCGTCTGATACATCAAAAGATTCAAGCTTTGCGCGAACGAAAAACCGGACTGTGCCAACAAATCGGTGCCCAGCGCGGCATCATAAAGCTCCATGGCCCAGACCGCATTCTTGACGTAACCGGCATAATAATGACCCTCGCTTTGCACCGGACCATTCCATAACGGCGGGCTGGTCGCGGTCTTGAACTTTTGCGCCATTACCGTTGAAGTCGCGCGCCAAGACGCAGCCTGCGGGTTAAACCCTTCACTGGCGACCGCGCCAACCACGTGCGCCAACATGCCGTTTTGCCAGTAATTATTTTTGGGTGAGTCGAACGGCCAGAACCGGACATTCTGGGTATTCCAGTTATTTAGGGTTCCGTTGACCCAATTCGCCACCTGGCTCAACTGGCCAGCGCTGAACTGCGCAAAAGCCAGGTCGGCGGTGGCAGCAACGTTGAGCATACGATCTTCGACATGCTGAAAATTCTCGCCCGATCCGGTATCGCCGTTGGGAAAACTGCTGACAATGCGCACGGCTTCATCACGGGCCAAAGCGAGCATGCTCGTATCGTTCAAAAGCCAGCCGGCAAACGCAATCTGGAAGGTCGGTATATCGTTAAAGTTAGCCCGATCGGCGGCCGCGGCTCGTGCCAAATTCAAAAATCCTAAGGGCGTTCCAAGCCGATTGGCCGAAGCGCCAGTAGCAACCGTGTCGTTCGCTGCAATCGAGGCCCGCAGCCGTGACTCGACCGATTTGAACAGGAACGGCCGGGCAGCAAAACCGGTACCCGTCACGGGCGCAAACACCGCCGCAACCGACTGCAATTGCGACATCGAAACAGTGCAGGCGGCGGTGCCGCTGCAGGCACCACTCCAGCCCTTGAACTGATGACCGGCGTCGGCGCTTGCCGCCAATGAAAGGGTACTGCCAGACGCCACCACGGCGGAACAGGTCGCACCGCAATCGATCGGTACGCTGGCAGACGTAACGCGCCCACTGCCGACCACGCTAACGTTTAATGGGTAGTTGGCGGAAGCCCGTTCGAAGGTCGCCGTAACAGAGGTTGCCGCCATCATCTCGACAGCACAGGCATCAATGCCGGCACAATCACCGCCGCTCCAGCCGGCAAAAACATTACCAGCCGTAGCGCGCCCGGAAAGCGCTACGATCGTGCCCTGCCCGTAGCTGGACTCACACACGGTACCGCAGTCAATGCCAGCCGAATTCCCGACCACGCTGCCGGCACCGGCAACCACCACGCCGAGTCGATAACGCGGCGCGTTGTTGGCCACAAAAACCGCCGAAATGGTTTGCGCATCGGCCAGGGTAAAGGCACAGGCTTCGGTGCCGAGGCACTGGCGAGTCGAGTCTTTCCAACCACCAAAGGAGCTGCCGGCCGCAGCGATCGCGGTCAGCGCCAAGGCATCGCCTTTGGTAAAGGCACCAGTGCAGCCGCTTGCACCGGCGCTGCAGGAAAGGCCGGCCGGTGACGATGCCACCGAACCGGTACCACTGCCAGTCATCGACAGGATTAACGAGGCCGGTGGCGGTGCGGCTGGCGTATTGACCGACCCTGCGGATTGTGGGGCGTCCTGCGCGCTACCCTGATTCGGCGATTGCTCACCCGGCGCAGGCTCGCCGCAGGCAGCGACGCATAGCGCCAGAACCAAGGACACGACGAATATTGACTTCCTCAAACGCACGTATCTCTCGATGAATTCGTCAGTGCTGAAACCTGCAATGATTCTACCTCGCGAGGCTTGGCCACAATCACTAAATGTCCAGTTCACCGGCAAACATACCCCAGTTACGCGGCTCCCGAAGCGCGTTAGCGAGCTCTGCGTCGCAGCCTTCCGGAACGTGCAGAACCAAATTTCGACCTTGATCGCGCCGCAAATAGAACGCACCCCGGAAACAGCTTTTAATACCGCCCTCGCCCGCCAGGCAAACACTCATCCGCCGAAATCCAGCCTGCGACAACGCTGCCGGCAAACTCAGCCAGAACAGCCACGCGGCACCCGACCAGGAAGTGCTCCAGGCGGCATCCTGAATTTCCGCGTGATCGCCGTTGCGGCGAATAATCGCCCAGGCAATTACCCGGCCGCGCCGACTGAACACGACGCGTTCGTAACATTGCGTCGGATGGCGTTGGTAGCGCCACTGCGGATAACCGTGCGCGGGGACTCTCGAAATCTTTGCTTGCGCCGGCTCGTCGACGAGCGGCAAATCACCGTTTAATTCGCCGACTGACAGCTTAAAACGGCCGAGGTAACCGAATAATCGGGCCGATTGATCGAGCAACAATAGTGCGCTTGCGCAGGCCAGTGCAGCAAAGTCAGCAAACCGCTCGGCAATCCGCTGCGACCAGCCTTTCGGCACGATACGCGACAACTGCCTTTCAGTAATTTGCAGCACGCGCCTTCGAATGGCGTCAACGTCACCCTGCATCGGCCGGACCCAGGTATGTGAGTAGCACAGCGCTCGATAGCCGGCGCGAACCATGACCGGCCAGGCCCGTCGATTCGGATATCCGAACAGGAATGCAAAGCCGTTTGCCGAACACAATCGTGCTATTTCCCGTTGCAGCATGACCGCTGGTCCGGCGGTTCTGGATTCCGGGCTGACCACCAGATCGATTAACAGGCCGGCCCGCAGAGGTCTGCCGGCGACCAGATAGTCGACCGGCAGCACCGAGCCGGCCGCCACCACCCGCGCTGACTGCGGATCGCGAATGATCCAGGTACGCGCAGGCCCAGCGGGTGCCTCTTGATACAACCAACGGTAGCGTTCTGACAAATGCTCGCCGATTTTGCGATCACTCATTGCCGCACGCCACAACGGCAACACAATCGATTCAATTTCGCTTGATGCGGCCTCGTCAAACCGGCTGCGCAGCGGGTTGGACAGAATCTCCGGCATCGCACTCAAAGTAAGTCACCTTCCACAACAGTGGGACTGGGCTGAAGGACTGGGCTGAATATCGCCGATTGATTGTACGGTCAGCGACGCGGGTCAGCGCTGATTAGTTACGCAATTCACTGGATAGAAACCCGACACTGTCAGTGAACACAATGACTTGAACACAACGACTTGAACACAATGACTTGAACACAATGACTTGAACACAATGACTTGAACACAATGACTTGAGCACAATCTCACGTGCCAGAACATCGACCTTGACTTAGACTACTGCCAGGTGTGTGTTGGGGTCAATAACGTGTGTGGTATTGCCGGAATCGTCGCATTTGGGAACGGCACGCACCTACCGATGCAAGCCGAGTTGCGCGGCATGATCAACGCGCTCTCGCATCGTGGCCCCGACGGCCAGAGCTGCCGAGTCGACGGCCCAGTGGGTTTGGCCCATGCAAGGCTGGCCGTGATCGATCTGGCCGGCGGCCAACAACCGATCCACAACGAAGACCAAACGGTCTGGGTTATCCTGAACGGCGAGATTTTTAACTATCTCGAATTGCGCGCCGATCTGCTCGACCTCGGCCATCGTTTTTATACCGATACCGATACCGAAGTGATCGTGCATTTGTATGAGCAGTACGGCGACACCTTCGTCACATATTTGAACGGACAGTTTGCCATTGCGCTGCACGACCGTCGCAAGCGCCGGCTTTTGCTGGTCCGCGATCGGGTCGGTATCAGGCCTTTGTTCTATACCATCTGTAAGCAGCGATTGCTGTTCGCCTCGGAGATCAAGGCACTGTTCACGATCGCCGGTGTGCGGCGCGAAATCGATCTTGCAGCGCTCGCCGAAACCTTCAAATTATGGGGCGTCGCCGCGCCCGCCAGCAACTTTGTCGGGGTGACACAACTGCCGCCCGGATCTGTGCTCACCCTTGAGTTGGACAATACACACTGCGCGCCCTTGATCAGCACCTACTGGCGCTGGAACTACGACCAGGCGGTTTGGTCCGATCGCAGTGCGCATGATCTGGCGGACGAGCTGCGCGCGTTGCTTGCGGACTCGGTCCGCTTGCAACTGCGCGCCGACGTACCGGTTGCAGCCTATCTGAGCGGCGGGCTCGATTCGGCCGCCATCATCGCGATGATTCGTGAACAGCGTGCCGGCAAACTTCGAAGCTTCTCGTTGTGCTTCGATGATGAGGCCTTTAACGAGCGTTCCTACCAGCGTGAAGCGGTCGACTTCTTTGGCTGCGAACACAGCGAAATCCAGGTGACACGCCGCGACATCAGTCAAGCGTTTGCCAGAACGATCTGGCATGTTGAAGCGCCACTTGTCAGGACGGCAGCCGCACCGCTGATGCTGCTGGCCGGCCATGCGCGGGACGCCGGATTTAAGGTAGTGCTGAGCGGCGAAGGCGCTGACGAAGTATTGGCCGGCTATGATCTCTTCAAGGAAGCGGCAATTCGCCGCTTTATCGCCCGAGCACCGGCATCAGCCTGGCGCGGGCGGCTCTTGCAGCGACTCTATCCGTATCTCAGCCATTCACCGATGCGCGGCTCAGCGATGGCACAGCGTTATTTGGAGGCCTCGGGCGTGGCACCGGATAGCCCGTTCTTCGCGCACGACAGTCGGATTCGTGCCTCAAGGCAAGCCCTGCTGTGCCTGCGTCAGGAGATCTTCGAGTTGGTCGCGGGCGGCGCGCCCTCGCCCGCACTATTGAGTCGTTTACCCAGCGGATTTAGTCAATGGCAGGCCCTGCAGCGCGACCAATACGTCGAAGCAACCAGCTTGATGTCGAGTTACTTGCTTAGCGCGCAGGGCGATCGCGTGGCGATGGCGAACTCAATCGAAGGACGGGTACCGTTTCTGGATCATCGCCTGATCGAGTTCGCCAATCGCCTGCCGCCACGCTTGAAGTTGGCAACCTTGAACGAGAAATATCTGCTCAAAAAAGCCATGCAAGGGCGAATTCCGGAAGTTATCCTG
>JANORY010000070.1:0-4186 GCA_031415535.1 Burkholderiales bacterium
GGTGAAGTCAACGTCCGCCAAACGAGTTGTGATCAGCCCGACGCCGTAAATCTGCGCGACCACATACGTGAACGAGCAAACAATGGCAATGATTGAGCCGACAATGCGCGGGAAATTGCCGCCATAACGAGCACCCAGAAAATCGGGAATGGTGAATTGGCCGAATTTTCGCAGGTACGGTGCCAGGAACAGCGCCACCAGCACGTAGCCACCGGTCCAACCCATGATGAACGCAAGACCGTTATAGCCAGCCAGGTACAAGGTTCCGGCCATGCCAATAAACGACGCTGCGGACATCCAGTCGGCACCGGTTGCCATGCCGTTGAACAAAGCTGGCACCCGCCGCCCTGCGACGTAATATTCGTCGGCATCGTTGGTTCGGCTCATCACGCCAATGCCGGCGTACAGCAGAACCGTCGCCGCCAAAAAGACGTACCCAATAGTCTGGCGAGGCATACCCATTTGCTCGAAAATCGCCAGCGCGATTACAAACAACAAGAAACCACCGGTGTACCAGGAATAAACCTTCTTCAGTTGGGAATTGAAGGCTGAAATGGATTTAGTTGCCGTACTCATTCTTCTTCCCCTTCGTCAACGCCGTATTCGCGATCCAGTTTGCCCATATAGATCGCGTAGTAAAGGATGATCAAACAATAAATAATCAGCGAGCCCTGCGCGCCCATATAGAACGAGAACGGCCAACCAAAAAAATTGAAGTTCAGTTCTCTTGCGAAATAACCGATGCCGAAAGTCACCACAAACCAGATCACCATCAAAACTGCGGTGATTCTCAGGTTCTTTTGCCAGTATTCGTCCTGCTTGGCGGTTAATGCCATTGCTGCCTCCAGAAGTAATTAATTATGTGTTCCGATCTTCGATACGTTTTCAAACCAACATCTGCTTGAATTGACACCAAGTGTTTTTCTGCTTTCTCAGAGTTCCCCTGCCTTTCTTGACTTAAATGACTGTTTAATTCGACCTGCTCTTTGTGCCAGGGTTTCAGCGCGAGTTGGCGACGTCGAGTGGTGATTTAAAGCCAATATCAACACCGGTTTCACGCTGCAACTGCAGCGCGACCTTGGGTTCGAACCCGGACAATTTCCGAATCACATTTTTAACCCCGTCGATCTGCCCCAAGCGGTGATAGACGTGCGCCAACTGGTACCAGCCGTACGGACTCATCGGTTGCAACTCAGTGTTTTGCAATAACGCATTGACGGCTTCGTCGAGCCGTTGCAGCTTGATCAGCGACAAGGCTTTGCCGTACCAGGCGCGATCGAGCTTCGGGCTGAGGGACAGCGATCGATCGAACGACGACAAGGCCTCGGCATGCTGCTCCTGCTCTTGCAGCAGGAATCCCTGGTTGAACCAGAAACTGGCATTCGCCGGGTCCGCTTGCAGGGCCTGCGCGGTCAGGTTCAGCGCTGCACTCTTATCATTGAGCTCTGACTTCAATAAGGCCATCGACATCAGGGTCTTGGCATCACCCGGTTTGATACGCAAGATCTTCTGCCAATAGGCTAGTGCAGTGCTAGGCCGACCCAAGGCGTGGGCACAAACCGCAACCGAACGAAAGTACCAAAATGCCGGTGAAATCATGTGGCCCCCTTAACAAAGTCGAGACGAACAAAAATCAAAATGACATACAACCAGAACAGTAAAAAAAATGCTGCGAACGGTACGTGTCGATCAATCACGAACTTCGGCGTAATCTTGCGTACCGTGTTGGTGACCGGTGAAGTCAGAAAGCGCACGAATTGATAGATCGGATTGGTTTCATGACGACCAAAACTGAGCACATGAACCAATGCCTGGGCGAGCAGCAACAAGCCGGCAAACTTGACCAATTCATGTAGCACTTGAAGAAATATCTGCATGATTGCGGCGCTCAGAGCGCCTGCTTGAGCTGATCAAGAATTGCCGGATTCTCAAGCGTTGAGACATCCTGGGTAATGGCCTCGTCCTGCGCCAGCGAACGCAACAAGCGGCGCATGATTTTGCCCGAACGCGTTTTGGGCAGATTATCCCCAAAGCGAATTTCCTTCGGTTTCGCAATCGGACCAATTTCCTTGGCCACCCAATCGCGCAATTCCTTCGCCAGAGCGAGCGCCGCAGCGCCGCTGGGCCGCGTCTGCTTGAGCACCACAAAGGCCACCACGGCCTCGCCGGTCAGATCATCCGGGCGGCTGACCACGGCCGCCTCCGCCACCAACGGATTCGACACCAGTGCGGACTCAATCTCCATGCTGCCCAGACGATGGCCCGAGACGTTCATGACATCGTCGATTCGGCCCATGATCCAGAAATAGCCGTCCAGATCGCGGTTGGCACCATCGCCCGCCAGGTAATAACGGCCCTGGAAGTCGTCTGGAAAGTAGGCCTTCTTGAAGCGCTCAGGATCGCCCCAGATGGTCCGAATCATCGATGGCCAGGGCTTTTTAATGACCAGAAAACCACCCTTGCCTTTGGCAACATCAACGCCTGCTTCATCAACAATGGCAGCGGCAATGCCGGGCATGGGCATCGTGCAAGAACCAGGCTTTAATGCGTGCACGCCGGGTAAGGGCGTAATCATGTGCCCGCCGGTCTCGGTTTGCCACCAGGTATCAACAATCGGACAACGGCCACCGCCAACCTGCTCGTAGTACCACATCCAGGCGGCAGGATTAATCGGCTCACCGACCGATCCGAGCAAGCGCAGCGACTGCAGATCGTATTTGCTTGGGTGGTAGTCAGGCGACACTTCCCCGGCCTTGATCAGCGAGCGTATGGCGGTCGGTGCGGTATAAAAAATACTGACCTTGTGACGCTCGATCATCTCCCAGAATCGGCCAGCATTCGGATAAGTTGGAATACCCTCGAAGATAATCTCGGTTGACCCGCTGGCCAGCGGTCCATAGGCGATATAAGTGTGACCCGTGACCCAACCAATGTCGGCGGTACACCAAAAAATGTCCGCCGGCTTGATATCAAAGGTCCAGCGCATCGTCAGAATTGCATGCAGCAGATAGCCGGCCGACGAATGTTGAACCCCCTTCGGCTTGCCAGTCGAACCTGACGTATAGAGGATAAACAACGGATGCTCGGCACCAACCCACTCAGGCTCACACTGTTCTGGCTGACCAGCCACGATCGCCGCCCATGATAGATCGCGGCCTTCACGCATGACGACTTGCGCGCCGGTGCGCGGATAGACAATAACCTGGCGCGCCGAGTCACAGCCACCGAGCGCGAATGCCTCATCAACAGCGGCCTTCAGCGGGATCCGTTTGCCGCCGCGCATTTGTTCATCAGCGGTAATGACCAGGGTCGCACCGGCGTCAATAATCCGCTCTTGCAGGCTCTTGGCGGAGAAACCGCCGAACACAACGGAGTGAATGATTCCAAGCCGCGCGCAGGCCTGCATCGCAACCACGCCTTCGATGGACATGGGCATATAAATCAGCGCCCGCTCACCCTTCTTGTAACCCAGTGCGCGCAATCCGTTGGCAAACTGGCACACTCGGCCATGCAGTTCCCGGTACGTCACGCGCGTCACAGTGCCGTCATCGGCTTCAAATAACACTGCCGTTTTATGCTCGGTCGGTGTTCCCAAATGTCGATCGAGGCAGTTGTACGAAACGTTCAACTCGCCGTCTTCAAACCATTTATAAAACGGTGCCGCTGAATCATCGAGGCTGCGGGTAAAGGGCTTGTGCCACACCAGATGTTCGCGTGCCAGTCGCGCCCAGAAGCCGGAGTGGTCACCTTCGGCTTCAGCACACAATTCTTCGTATGGTTTCAGACCGGCCAGCGTTGCCTGACTGGCAAACGCCGCTGGGACTGGAAAAACCCGTGTCTCCGACAACACAGACTCAATTGGTCCCGACGACTGTCCCGACATCTCCGCTCCCTCGATATTTCTTTTTCGCTGGTTCAGGTTAAGAGCGCTGCCTTACGCAAACCTTACTCAACTATCATTGCCGGCTTGATCAAAATGAAATATTTCATGTCGCATCGCAGCAAATTGATAGACTAAGCGGCGAAAATCAAAGGATTCCATGAGCTCGAAACCCACCAAAGACGACCCACCGGTATCCCCCAAGCGGACCCGAACGCCGGGTCCACAATTGCGTCCGCTACCGACCTTGATTTTTGCGAGTCGCTGGCTGCTAGTTCCCCTTTATCTCGGCCTGATCGTCGCGCA
>JANORY010000071.1:0-8344 GCA_031415535.1 Burkholderiales bacterium
GATCCGGTCCCGAGGTGTGCCAGTTGTGAGGTGGGCGATACAGCGCCGCCCGTGAAAAATCGTGCGTTGAATAGGCGTTTGAACCATTTTGAAAACTCTGTCGGTCAAATATTATTGGTCTGCGTCCGCCGACTGGCGCAATTGCGCCGGCCAACCACGATTTTTCACGGGCGGCGCTGTATCGCCCACCTCACAACTGGCACACCTCGGGACCGGATCATAACCACTGGAACCCCACGGGTGACACCGCAACAACCGTGCTGCACCCAGACGTAGCCCGGCTCTTGTTCCATGGCAGGCCAGAGCCTCAAGGCAGTACTCGGAACAACTAGGCCAATAGCGGCATCGCGGCCCGAGCATTGGGCTGATCAAGTATCGGTATAGGAGGATCAGGCACCTAAAAAACGACTCGACTGCCGATCCCAGTCGCCGCTTAATGCTAGAAATTGCGGTCTCCAGCTTTGCGTTCACGGACTGTCCATCAGGAAAGACGCCGCAACAAGACATTCAGTCCGCGATCCATTTCTTCACGTAGCAAGCGCTTACATTGTTTGTCAGGTTTACCAAAAGCTGGCACTGGCTGCTTAATCAGCCGGAACAACAGTTGAATTGACGGCAATTTCATGGCGCTGCTCGCTTCCCGCATCAGGCGTTTGACGCGATTACGATCAACCGCCCTGGGCAGTAACTTTTTCGAAACAGCGGTATGGAGTACGGCCGGCAAACCAGCATTCAAATTTCGCCAGCTTAACGAGAAATGCTCGGTAGCCACGATGTTTCGAGTTCTGCCTGGAATTCTTTGCTGATTCGTAAGTCGCCACCACTCATCTAAATTGACTTACCCAGCGTTGTTTTTCAGCTAGTAACTTATACAGCCAACGACTTGCGGCCTTTCGAGCGACGTGAACGAATCACCGCCCGACCACCACGCGACTTCATCCTGACCAGAAAACCATGGGTGCGCTTGCGCCGCACCACGGAGGGTTGATAGGTACGCTTCATAGTTTTTGGCTCGCCGTCTACGGGGGAAAAGCCTTTCATTACAGCTTAGAACCCGTAACGATGTCAATTAGAGACTTGGTAACCGAGCTCGATGTCAGGGTAAAATGACGGTTTACCGGATCGACCATCCCAATGCAGGAACGCTGGTTAGCGTGTAGCACCCAACTCGAGTCTGAGGTGCCGGCGCAGCTATTCAAGACTTGGATTAAGCCCCTGACCTTTCTTGGCTACGACCAGGACGGCCAGGTTTTACGCTTGGGCGCGCCCAACCAGTTCAAGCTGAATTGGGTGAAGACCCAATTTTCTGCCCGTATTCAAGAAGTAGTTAATCACCTGCTGGCACCGAACACCAAGGTCACCTACGAACTGGTCCAGTTACCGGGAAACAAACCCAGGACCCGCCCCACCGAACTAGCCCCTGAAGCAAAAGCTTTCATTGAACCGGAAAGCAACGATACCGGCGAGCACTCAAACAGCCCGGTTTCTGAAGCATTTTCGTACTCAACCGTTAATGAACGAACCCGGCTTCGATCCGACTTGAGCCTTGAGAATTTTGTGACTGGCAAATCTAACCAAATGGCACGCGCCGCTGCGCTGCAAGTCGTTGAGCGGCCGGGCACAGCCTATAACCCGTTGTTCCTGTACGGCGGCGTCGGACTGGGCAAAACGCACTTGATTCACGCCGTTGGAAACGCCATTATCGAGCGCAATCCAGCGGCTAAAGTACGCTACATTCACGCCCAGGAATATTTCGATGAAATGGTGCGCTCGATCCAGAAAAAGAATCCTGACGGGTGGAAGAGTTCCTACCAGTCGCTCGATCTATTGCTAATCGACGATATCCAGTTTCTGTCGGGCAAACCCCGCACACAAGAAGAATTTTTTTATACCTTTGAAGCATTGTTCAGCGCGCGCAAACAGATCATCATTACCTGTGACACCTATCCGAAAGAAATGTCCGGCGTCGAAGAACGCCTTATTTCACGCTTCGACTCGGGACTAATCGTCGCTATCGAGCCCCCTGAAATTGAAACCCGGGTGGCCATTCTGTTGAAGAAGGCCGAACAATCAGCGATCGACTTACCCAAGGAAGTTGCTGAGTTCATCGCCAAACATTTACGCTCAAACGTTCGTGAGCTCGAAGGCGCGTTACTTCGCGTAGTCGCCTACGCGGGTTTTCGCCAGAAGACGATCACCCTTGAATTAGCCAAAGAAGCATTGAACGATTTATTAAATCAGAACCGCCGCCCAATCTCGATTGAGACGATCCAAAAAGAAGTGGCCGATGCCTTCAAGGTCAAGGTCGCCGACATGTTCAGCAAGCGCCGCCAGGCACATATTGTTTTACCCAGACAGGTCGCCATGTATCTGGCCAAGGAACTGACGCAAAAGAGCCTGCCGGAGATCGGCGAGGGCTTTGGCGGACGGGACCACACGACGGTACTGCATGCAGTGCGAAAAATAACGCGCGAAATACAGCATGACTCAGAACTCAGTCACCGAATTACCGTTCTTTCACAAACGCTACGAGGTTAGTGCAGCCTGTGTTTAACCCCTGTATGAATCATTGGATAACGCGCACTTACCCACAAGCAGTCAGGATTCTTGAAACTTTTGCACAATAAGCGTGCCAGTTAAACGCCTCGAGTCCACAGCCTTTGGTTAGAGTGAACTGATTGAAATTAAAGACGAAACCAGGGTTCTCCACAGAATAACTGCTTGCATAACAGCAACAACAAGAGGATTTAGAAATGCAATTCATAAGAGCATCCAAAGACTCGATCCTCAAGCCGCTGCAAACCGTGGCGGGCATTGTCGAGCGCAGACATACCTTGCCAATCCTGGCGAACGTACTGCTTCGCAAGGATGCTGAAAATGTCTCGTTCCTCGCCAGTGACGTTGAAATTCAGATCCAGACTACGTCAACGCTCGGTCCTGGGAACGACTCCGGTGCGACCACCTTGTCGGCCAAGAAGTTGCTCGATATCTTGCGCGCTCTGCCCGATGCGGCTGATGTCACCTTGACCGTTGCCAACAAAAAAGCCACCTTGACGGCCGGCAAGAGTCGGTTTGCGTTGCAAACGCTCGGTGCCGAAGAATTTCCAACCGTGACTCTGGCGACCGAATTCAAAGCGTCCTTCACGCTGGCACAAAAGCAGCTCAAGCATTTGTTCTACATGGTGCATTTTGCGATGGCGCAGCAAGACATTCGTTACTATCTGAACGGTTTGTTGCTGGTCACCGATGGTGCATTGGTTCGGGTGGTCGCAACCGACGGGCACCGCTTGGCGTATTGCCAGGCCAAGGTTGACGGTGCCAGCATGGAAAAAAATGAGGTCATCATTCCGCGCAAGACGGTGCTTGAATTGCAGCGGCTGATGAGCGACACCGATGAGCCAGTGAACATTGATGTCGCGGCCAACCAGGTGCGGTTCCGGTTCGGCGAGGTCGAAATGATCTCCAAACTGGTCGAAGGAAAATTCCCGGATTACCAGCGAGTCATACCGACCGGTTATCAAAAACAAGTCATCTTGGATCGTGAAACGTTTGCATCGTCACTGAGTCGCGTCTCGATTCTGACATCAGAAAAATTCAAGGGTGTGCGCTTGAGTATTTCGTCTTCAGCAATGAAGATTCAGACTAACAATTCCGAGCAGGAGGAGGCGGTTGAGGAACTCGAAATTGACTATGACGGCGAGACGCTTGAGTTGGGTTTTAACGTCGGTTATCTGCAAGATCTGCTGAACAATTTGAAGACCGAGAAGATCAGCATTGAGTTTGGAGAATCGAACACCAGTGCCTTGCTGACCATTCCCGGTGACGATAGTTTCCGCTACGTTGTCATGCCGATGCGTATTTAACTTTTGAAATTTAATCGACCGTTTTCAATTTCCAATAACTGAGCCTCCATGACCGAAGCCGAACAAAGCTACGACTCCTCCTCGATCCAGATCCTCGAAGGACTGGAGGCGGTCAGAAAACGCCCTGGCATGTACATCGGTGACACCTCAGACGGTACCGGTTTGCATCACTTGGTGTTTGAGGTGGTTGATAACTCGATTGATGAAACCCTCGCCGGTCATTGCGATGAAATTGTCGTAACCATTCACACGGATAACTCCATTTCGGTAATCGATAACGGCCGCGGTATTCCGACCGGTGTCAAGATGGATGACAAACACGAACCGAAGCGTTCGGCGGCGGAAATTGCATTGACCGAGTTGCACGCTGGCGGCAAGTTTAATCAGAACAGCTACAAGGTTTCGGGTGGCCTGCACGGCGTCGGCGTTTCCTGCGTGAACGGCTTGTCGCAATGGCTTCGACTCACCATCAAGCGTGAGGGCAAGATTCACTTCATGGAGTTCGAGCGCGGCATTCCACAGAACCGAATCTTGGCGCAGGCTAATGGCGAAGCGATTTCACCGATGCAGGTTACCGGTACCACCGACAAGCGCGGTACCGAAGTACATTTTTTCCCAGACTCAGAAATCTTCACCGACATCAATTTTCACTATGACGTGTTGGCCAAACGGCTTCGTGAATTGTCGTTTCTAAACAATGGTGTGCGCATCAAACTCATCGACCAACGCCAGGGCAAGGAAGAGGACTTTGCGTTTACGGGCGGTGTCAAAGGTTTTGTTGAGTACATCAACAAGAACAAAACCACCATCCACCCGACCGTCTTTCACGCGACCGGCAGCCGCGATACTGAAGCTGGTTTGTCGATTGGCGTCGAGGCCGCATTACAGTGGAACGACACGTACAGCGAGCAGGTGCTGTGCTTCACGAACAATATTCCCCAGCGCGACGGCGGTACCCATTTGACGGGTCTGCGCGCAGCGATGACCCGAGTACTGAACAAATATATTGAAGAAAACGAGTACGCCAAAAAAGCCAAAGTAGAGACGACTGGCGATGACATGCGTGAAGGCCTGACCTGTGTGTTATCGGTCAAGGTACCCGAGCCGAAATTTTCGTCACAAACCAAGGACAAACTGGTGTCCTCTGAAGTACGGGCGCCGGTCGAGGAAGCGATTGCCAAGGCGCTTGAGGAATTCCTGCAAGAGCGCCCGGCCGATGCGAAGATTATTTGCGGCAAAATTGTTGATTCCGCCAGGGCGCGCGAAGCGGCTCGCAAGGCTCGTGACATTACGCGTCGCAAGGGTTTGCTCGACGGTATGGGCTTGCCCGGCAAGTTGGCGGACTGCCAAGAGAAAGATCCGTCGCTCAGTGAAATATTTATTGTTGAGGGTGACTCGGCGGGTGGTTCGGCCAAGCAAGGTCGGGATCGCAAATTCCAGGCCGTGCTGCCGTTGCGCGGCAAGGTGCTCAATGTCGAGCGCGCCCGCTTTGACAAGCTCATTTCGTCCGAACAGATTGCCACGCTGATCTTGGCGCTGGGCACCAGCATTGGTCCGGCTGATTATGATTTAGCCAAACTTCGTTATCACCGCATTATCATCATGACCGATGCCGACGTTGATGGTTCGCACATCAGAACCTTGTTGTTGACTTTTTTCTATCGGCAAATGCCAGATCTGGTCGAGCGCGGGCATATCTACATTGCGCAGCCGCCGCTGTACAAGGTCAAACATAATCGTGAAGAGCGCTACATCAAGGATGATAACGAGCTGAACCAGTTCATGTTGCGCCATGCACTGGACGGGGCGAGCCTGTTGACCTCGAACGCGAGTGTGACGGCGATCAGCGGCGATACCCTGGGCGAGCTATCGCGCAAGTACTTGTTGGCAGAAGCGGTGATTGATCGACTGAGCCGCATCATTGACCCAGACGCCCTGCGCGCGATTATGGACGGCTGTGAGCTGAGCCTGAGTTCGGAGGCCAGTGCGCAAGCTTCGGCGATTGAACTTCAAAAAGCCATGACCAGTTTCCTGATGGCGGGTGGTGAGCCAGCAACCGTCAGGCCGCGATTCGACCCCAAGCATGAACGCTGGATGTTAGTGGTTGAACGCCGCCATCATGGCAACGTTCGCATTTGTGCGCTTGATGCCGATTTCCTGATTTCCGCCGATTATCAAGCGCTGGTTAATTGCGCACGCACGCTGAGCGGCGTGATTGGTGAGGGTGCCGAGATTCGTCGCGGCGAGGGCGACAAACAGCGTTCGCAATCGATCCGTGATTTTCGCAGCGCCATGCGCTGGTTAATGTCCGAAGCAGAACGCGGCATTACCCGGCAACGTTACAAGGGTCTGGGCGAAATGAATGCCTCGCAGTTGTGGGAAACCACCATGGATCGTACCGCGCGAACGCTGCTCAAGGTTCAGATTGAGGATGCGATTGCTGCCGATCAGATCTTCAGTACCCTGATGGGTGATGACGTCGAACCGCGTCGTGCGTTCATTGAACAGAACGCGTTGATCGCCCGCAACATTGACGTTTAAGGATGAAGATTTTCTACGGCTGGCGCATGGTCGCCGCCGCTGCCGGGTTACAGTTTCTTCAGGCCATGATGCTCTATCAGGCATTCGGCGCTTACTTTGCGGTACTGATTCAAGAAAAAGGCTGGAGCAAGACCTCAGTCTCGGCTGCTGCGGCACTGCAGTCGGCGGAAGCCGCCATCGCCGGTCCGCTGCTGGGCTGGATCATCGATCGATTCGGCGCGCAGGGCCTGATCAAGCTGGGTGTCCTGACCTTCGGGATTGGCTTCATGCTGTTGAGCCAGATCGACACGCTACCCGGTCTGTATGGCGCGATTCTCGTAATTGCGCTCGGCTCGTCGATGTGCGGCTACTTTCCGCTCAATGTTGCGGTGATCCAGTGGTTTGAAAAAAAGCGCGCCCGCGCCTTGTCCATGGTCGGACTGGGCCTGGCGGTCGGCGGTGTCTTCGTTCCGGTGGTTGCCTGGGCGATTCAAAGCTTTGGTTGGCGCTGGGCGGCGTTTGCCTCCGGCGTGATCTCGATCGTCATCGGTTTTCCCTTGGCGCGTGTGTTCCGGCGCCGACCCGAGGATTTTGGCGAAACCATTGATGGTCTGCCGCCGCCGGTGGCGGGCAGCGGTGCTGCAGTTGGCAACGACAACCAACTGGGTCGGGCGGAACCCGAACAGCGCGAGTTCACAGCGCGCCAGGCACTACGAACCCGCGCCTTCTGGCTCCTTTCGCTCGGTCATGGCGTAGCGCTGCTGGTGGTAACGGCGGTTAACGTGCATGCCATCAATCACATGAAGAATTCCTTGGGCTATTCGATTGCGCAGGCTTCGTTAATCATCACCATGATGACCGCTTCGCAAGTCGTGGGTGTGCTGATCGGCGGGGCGATTGGCGATCGGACCGAAAAGCGCGTGGTCGCGGCCGGTTGCATGCTGATGCACGCCAGCGGCTTATTGTTGTTAACGTATGCCAGCGGCACGGCAATGCTGGTTGGCTTTGCGATATTGCACGGCACCGCGTGGGGCTTACGCGGCCCCTTCATGCAAGCGATCCGCGCCGACTATTTTGGCCGGCGTTCGATTGGTATGATCCTCGGCCTGTCGGCGATGATTACCGCGATTGGACAAATCGCCGGCCCGCTGTTGGCGGGAATCTTAGGCGATGCGACCGGCAACTATCGCCTGGGCTTTACCGTCCTGGCGTCGATTGCGGCGATGGGTTCATTGCTGTTCTGGTTCGCAAGGCGCCCGGATTGAGTAGGATTCACTAACCGGGCGGTGCGATACCATGTCTGCATGGTTAATAAAGCGCGATATCCGACGGGAAAATCATCATGACAACGCTTACGATGGACATCAACTCGCTGGTTGCAATTGATGTTCACACCCACGCCGAAACCTCGACTCGGATTCTGCCGGACGAAGCCTCCAAGGAGTCGCTGGAGGCGCGCGGAAAATACTTTCGATACACGATCCCACACCCGACGATCGCGCAGATGGCGACCTACTATCGGGAACGCCACATGGCTTTTGTGGTGTTCACGGTGGATCAGGAACGCGGCCTGGGTCTGCGCAACATCAGCAACGAAGAAATTGCCGAGTCGGCCGCCGAACAAGCCGATGTCGCGATTCCCTTTGCCAGCATCGATCCGGCGCGCGGCAAGATGGGCGTTCGCGAGGCGCGTCGACTGATCAAGGGCTTCGGCGTCAAGGGCTTCAAGTTTCATCCGACCATTCAGGGTTTTTTTCCGAATGATCATGACGTGTACCCGCTTTATGAAGTGATTGCTGAGCACCAATTGCCGGCGATTTTTCACACCGGACAAACCGGCATCGGCGCTGGCATGCCGGGCGGTGGCGGTCTGCGACTGAAGTACTCGAACCCGATGTACCTGGACGATGTCGCCGCCGATTTTCCCGATATGCAGATCGTCATGGCGCACCCGTCGGTGC
>JANORY010000072.1:0-2959 GCA_031415535.1 Burkholderiales bacterium
CAGCGCCCAACGCAATGTCAGTATCGATCCAGATGTTACGACTCATGACTCATACTGACCTATTGGCTAAATCCAAACTATAAAGCCAGCCGTAAAGCCTACTACCCCTTTGTAGCAGCCAACCAATATCATGAGCATCGAATCGCGCGTCCTTACCAAACAAGAAATCAATGACTGGAAACCGTATCCGACGCCGACCGATGGTCAGACAGCGATGCAGCGT
Source organism: Burkholderiales bacterium (assembly GCA_031415535.1). Lineage (GTDB taxonomy): Bacteria > Pseudomonadota > Gammaproteobacteria > Burkholderiales > Burkholderiaceae_E > JANLTP01. The sequence continues at coordinate 224 of JANORY010000072.1, forward strand.
ACTCGAGATCGGCTTCAAAAATCCGGGCAATGGGCGCCGTGGCAGATGATCGGTCGCAGAATGGCGATTGGCTGTGTGGCTTTGGAGATCACTCAGCGCTGTAACCTCGACTGTTCCTACTGCTACCTGTCGGAATCTTCCGAGGCGCTCAAGGATATTCCGATCGAGGAAGTCTACCGGCGCATTGATCTGATCCACCAACATTACGGTGCCAATACCGACGTCCAGATTACCGGTGGCGATCCGACCCTGCGCCGCCGGGACGAATTGGTCGCCATTGTTCGCTACATCCGCAGCAAAGGCATGCGTTCATCCTTGTTCACCAACGGCATCAAGGCGAGTCGTGATCTGCTGACAGAATTATCCGAGGCGGGTTTGGAGGATGTCGCTTTTCATGTTGATATGACCCAGCAGCGCAAGGGCTACGCCAGCGAGGCACAACTCAACGCCGTTCGCGAGGACTATATCGAGCGCGTCCGTGGATTGCCCTTGGCGGTAATCTTTAACACCACCGCCTTTCCGGGTAACTTTCAGGAGATTCCGGAGCTGGTCAAATTTTTCGTCAGACATTCAGACTCGGTTCGGTTGGTATCGTTTCAGGTCGGTGCCGATATGGGGCGTGGGGTCGAGCGCGAACGAGTGACGGTGAACCCGGAAACAGTAATGGCCGCCATCAGAAACGGCACCGGTGCCGCGCTCAATTTTGATGCGGCCAGCGCTGGCCATGCGCAGTGCAATGGCTACGCTTATGGCCTCACCATCAATGGCAAGGTGCATGACTTCTTCAATGATCCTGGCTTCGTTCGCGAGATGCTGGCGTCGAGCGCGCACGTCACAGTCAACCGGGCCGACCGGACACGACTACGCTGGGCCGTCGCCGGTTTTTTCACGCGCAACCCGGTGCTGTTTTGGGGTGTCGTACGGCGCTTCGCGCGGCTCGTATGGCAGCAACGGCGTGATCTGATCGCAGCCCGAGGCAAGGTCGGCAAAATATCATTCTTTGTACACAATTTTATGGACTCGTCGCAACTTGATGCGGCGCGCTGCGAATCCTGTTCCTTCATGGTCATGACCCCGGAAGGGCCGCTGTCGATGTGTGTTCACAATGCCAAACGAGATCAATATTTGTTGGTCCCCGCCAAAGTGCAACGTAACAGTCAGATCAAGTTTTTTAATCCGGTGACCGGCGAGTTTGCCGACCTTCTGCCGAGCCGAATTGAAGTGAGCTTGAACCGAAAAAATGCGCGCGGCCGTGCGCGTAGCGAGGCGCTATGAACCTTCGAGGCACTTTGGTGCAGCGAGCGCTGTTGATCCTGTTCACCTCGCTGCTGGTAGCGTGCGCCGCAGTGCCGCGTCCCGCCGCCACTGAAGGCCCGAGGCTAAGCCACTCCGGCCCGCCGCCTTATGACGCCTGGTCGCGCGTGCTGAGCAAGCATGTCGATAGTCTTGGCCGCGTCGACTTTGCTGCGCTGGCTCGCGACCGCGCCGACCTCGATCGTTTCGTGTCCTATGTGTACGATACGGGACCGAACAATCGCCCGAAGCTCTTCCCAACGCCCGCACATGTGCTCGCCTTTCATATCAATGCGTACAACGCGCTGGCCATGCACAAGGTACTTGAATCCGGTATTCCGACTACTCTGGCGGGATTCAGGAAAGTTAGCTTTTTCTACTTCGGCAAGGTTCAAGTGGGCGGCGAAGCGATCTCGCTTTATGACTACGAGAACGTTGTAATCCGCGCCTTGGGTGAGCCGCGAATTCATGTTGCCTTGAACTGCATGTCGATCGGTTGCCCGCGATTACCGCGCGACGTGTTCGTGGCCGAGAGGCTCGATCAGCAACTCGATCGAGAGGCGAGAATTTTCTTTAACGAAGCCCGCAATGTCGAGATCAATAGTACCGGGCGCGTCGTAAGACTCTCCGAAATATTGAAGTTCTACACCGAAGACTTTCTCGCCAGCGCGCCGTCACTGGCGACTTATGTGAGCCGCTACCGCAGCACGCCCGTGCCAGAGGGCTTCAGGGTCGAATTCATCCCTTATGATTGGACGATCAATCGGCAACCGGATAGATGACGGCGATCGGGTACCGGAAGACGCGCTGGCTGGGCGAAGCGCTGCGTTGGTTTTTTGTGCTGCTGCTGGCCGCATCGGCGATCGGCAAACTGGCCGACATGCCTGGCTTCCTTGAGGTCGTCACGAGTTATCAGTTCTTGCCGCCGAGTTGGGCACCGCCTGCCGCGTGGTTGCTGGCGCTCGGAGAGGCGGTGTTATCTACTGCGTTCGCGTTCGGTCCAACCCTCGTCAGGAAAGCTGGCAGGGCTGGGGTGCTGAAGGAGATACTGCAGAGACGGTTCGCGGCACTGTTCGGCTTGCATTTGCTCTACCTCGCCTGGCTGATGCGAGCGTTGATGTCCGGTCGATCGATTCCAAATTGCGGCTGTTTTGGCGTTTACTGGCCTCGGCCGCTGTCCATTTATTCCGTTCTTGAGGACTGCCTGTTGCTCATCATGGCGGCCTTACTCTGGCGCTTGCGAAAGCCCGATGTTTGACTGACTTGTCAACTCAGACAGGCGGGTCGTTGCACGCCGATAATCGCGCTCCAATTCGTCTACGACCTCCCGCACCGGCTGCACCGACCTGATGATGCCCACCCCTTGGCCGGCTGCCCAAACGTCCATCCAGCGCTTCGAGGCGATCGACTGATTGCTGTTGTATGAACGGGTCGGCGGCGCCG
>JANORY010000073.1:0-6017 GCA_031415535.1 Burkholderiales bacterium
GATTGGCCGACAAACCTGCGGTACTGTTCGGCCCGTTCGGAAGGCACCTGCAAAAGAACGCCTGCGCCCAGATCAAGCTGCAAACTGTCTGCGTTCGCCTGCAGTTCGACCGGAATCAGATTCATCGCCGGCGAGCCAATAAAGCCGGCCACAAATTTCGTGCGCGGCGTGTGATAGAGCTGCTGCGGCGTGCCGACTTGTTCGATCACACCGTGATTCATGACCACCACCCGGTCAGCCAGGGTCATCGCCTCAACCTGATCATGCGTCACATAGACCGTGGTGGTACGCACCTTCTGATGAACCTTCTTGATCTCGGTGCGCATTTGCACGCGCAGTTTGGCATCCAGGTTTGACAGCGGCTCATCAAACAGAAACACGGCCGGATCGCGAACAATCGCGCGGCCCATGGCCACGCGCTGTCGCTGTCCGCCGGAAAGCTGTTTCGGTTTGCGATCGAGCAAAACCACAATATCCAGAATGCGCGCGGCTTCCTGGACCCGGCGATCAATCTCGGCTTTATCAACCCGCTTCAGTTTCAGGCCGAAGGACATGTTTTCGTACACTGACATGTGCGGATAGAGCGCATAGTTCTGGAACACCATCGCAATATTGCGATCCTTTGGCGGCACGTCATTGACGACATCGTCGCCAATCAGGATCTCGCCATCAGAGATGTCCTCAAGGCCAGCAATCATTCGCAAGGTCGTGGTCTTGCCGCATCCCGAGGGCCCGACCAGCACCAAAAATTCCTTGTCGGCAATTTCGAGATCTATGCCGCGCACGGCCAGCGTTTCGTCGTAATACTTGACGACTTTCTTCAGAGTCACAACCGCCATGATCGATCCTTATCCAACCCAATTCAGCCTAGTCAGGCGGTTCAGCCTTTGGTCGCACCTGCAGTAAGGCCCGCAATGTAATAGTCCATCAGGAAGGCATAGATAATCAGCGGCGGTGCGGCGCCCAGCAGCGCACCCGCCATGATCTGGCCCCAGTTGAACACGTCGCCCTTGATCAGCGTGGTAATGATGCCGACCGGCAACACCAGTTGATCCGCCGAGGTCGTGAACGCCAGCGGATATAGGAACTGCGCCCAGGACACGGTGAACGCAAAAATAGTGGCTGCAATAATGCCCGGGATCGCCACCGGGATGAAGATCTGAAATAGCGTTTGCATCCAGCTCGCGCCATCGATCAGCGCCGCCTCGTCGAGTTCCTTGGGAATGCTTGCAAAGTATCCGATCATGATCCAGGTGCAGAACGGCACGGTCAAAGTCGGGTACAGCAGGATCAGTACCCACCATTGATTGATGAGTTCAATGCCCATCGTCTCTTTGACCCAGGCAAACATTTTGAACAGGGGTATGAACAGTAAAGTCTCGGGTACCAGATAGGTCAGGAACACACCGGTAGCCAGCGTCGCTGAGCCCCAGAATTTCATCCGTGCCAATGCGAACGCAGCCAGCACGCTGACCACCATGGTGATGCTGACGACGATAATTGACACGATCGCCGAGTTGTAAAAGAAACCGATGAATTTCGAGTCGGTCAACAGGTCGGTGAAATTACTCAGCGTCGGCGAACGGACCAGCCAGGGACTTAAGCCTGCGGAGATCTCGGCGCTGGATTTGAGCGAGGTGATCAGCATATAGATCGGCGGCGTCAGAAAAAAAATCGCGAACACCACCAGAAAAAAATACGACCAGATCAGCGCCCGACGACGATCGCGCGACATGCTGCCGTAGTGAAACAGCCGCGGTGCTGGTGTCATTTCAGGCGTCATTTCAGGCCTCGTTTCCGCGTTTGTTGATATCGCGCAGAATGAAGATCGCAGCGATTCCCAAGATCGGCACCATGAACAGCGAGATCGTCGCTCCCAGCGGAATATCGCCGCCTTCAATGCCGAGTTTGAAAGCCCAGGTCGCAAAGACATGGGTAGTGTCGACTGGACCGCCGGATGTCAGCACCCGGACGATATCGAAGTTCGCAAACGTCACGATCAGCGAGAACAACACGGTGATGGCAATGATGTTGCGCATCATCGGCAAGGTGATGTACCAGATACGCTGCCACCAGTTCGCGCCGTCAATCGAAGCCGCCTCGAACAATTGTTCCGGTACCGACTTGAGCGCCGCCAGATACATGATCATGAAGAACGGCGCACCAATCCAGATATTCACCAGAATGACCGAAAAGCGCGCCCAGTCCGCTACACCCGTCCAGGGCACTGCAGCGATCCCGACTTGCTCGAGAATCCAGTTAAAAGCGCTGTACGAAGGATCGAACAGCCACAGCCAGGCCAGCGTACTCATGGCCGGTGGAATCACCCAGGGCACGAGCAGCATACCGCGCCACTTGCGCTGGCCCTTCGACGGTATGTTGTGAACAAAATGGGCGACCACAAATCCGATGATCGCCTTAAAGACAACTGCCGTTACCGCAAACAGCACCGACTGCCGGACCACCATCCAGAATGTGTCGCGTCCAAACAGAAATTCAAAGTTGCCAAAGCCGACAAAATGCTCCATGCCCTTGTTCAAAGTGGCCAGGTGGACGGCGTACCCAGCCGGGTACGCCACCAGCAACAAGATGATCAGCATCAGGGGCAAGGCCATCAGAAACGCAATCGTCGACTTGCGCTGAAAGAACCGTTCAAGCGTTCTAGGACGGCGCTTGGGCAAAGCGCGACCCAGAGGTGCTGCTAGTTCACTCACTGACTTCTCCTCGCAACCAAGTGGACAGGCAACGCTCAGACGCGCATGAACCCCTCAAGTTCTTTCGCAGCCCAGCCGATGGTTTTGTCGATCGCCTCGCCCTGGGTGTGCCGAACCGCCATCTTGGTCATCAGCCCTTGTGAATAGATCTGATTGGCAATTTTCGGTGGCGCCGGTGCTGCGGCGATCGACAGAATCTGGTGACTATGCGGGTTCGGGTAGTGATAGAGCGTCCCCTTCGGCGGTCCCGCCTCGGCCCAAGTCGGCAAGGTGGTCAGATTAGCGAATGACGGCAGATCGTAACCGCCACTGGCCTCGACCAGTTTGGCCACGGCTGCCTTGGTGGACATATGGCGCAACAGGCTCTTGGCGGCAGGCTTGTTTTTGCCGAAATTCCAGATTCCCCAGAAAAACGGCAGGAACGGCGAAAATCGGCCTTTCGGTCCGGCCGGGAAACCATGCGTCCACAACTGTTCTGCAATCTGTGGTGCATCACGCTTGGCAACCGCCCAGGCGCTCGGCGGATTCATGATCATCGAACCCTTGCCGGACACCAGCCACTTGTTGTTCGACGCATCGTCCCAGGCCGGCACATCAGTGGGCAGAAAGGCCATCAGCCGTTTTAAGTACTCCAGCGCCTGTTTGGTGGCATCGGACTTGACCGTGATGTTACCCTTGGCATCGACCAGTGAAGCACCGAAGGCCTGGAAGAATGCGCCGCTCGAGTCGACCGAGTCCGAGGTTGATCCGAAGCCGATTCCGAACGGCACGCCACCCTTGTGACAAGCCTCGGCTGCCTTCAGAAATCCTTCCATATTCCAGCCATCGGCTTTCGGCGCAGCGCCGGCCGGGTACATTGCCTTCAGATCGAGACCGGCATGCTTTTGAAACAGATCGACCCGCGAACAGGGTCCCTTGATCTGGCTGCCAACGGTGGCTGGGACCGCCAGCCAGCGACCGTTGGCTTTACCCAGATATTCGACCGTGCCGTTGACCGCGCCATGATCCTTGATCAGATCTTTCATGATGTCATCGACCGGCTCCAAATTTTTGGCATGGTCGGAGGGCAGCCAGGTATTGAGTGCCAGGATGTCGTGCCCCGACTTCGCCTGCGATTCGGCCGCGACTGTCAGCAGCAGCTTGTTGCCCTGCGATGTGATGTAGTCAATTTTCGCATCGACCTTTTCCTTCTCGGCCCATTCCTTGACCAGGTCGGTAGTCGCCTGGTTGGCACCGGGCACCCAGTGATCCCAGAAACCGATCGACAGCGAACCAGCGGCGCGCGAAGTATGAACATAGGGTGCTGCAACGACCGCCGCCGAAACTTGCGCCGAGCGACGAATAAACTTACGACGTGACTGAACCTGTTGAGTCATGAGACTCCTCCTATTGTGGTAACGCTAACCAACAACGTATGGCGGGGCTCGCGTCCAGACTCAGGGAGTCCTGTTGAAGCCTCGGTTTATTCTTCGCGACCTGTGGAACAACAACTCGCAACAACTGGAACCTACGACCACTGAGCCGGCTTGTCAACAAACTTCGCGCACGCTGCGGCGAACTTCGCCGCCAATCATGGCCAGTTTCATCATTCGACAGAATCGGTGCAATCCGGCTATACAGGCGCGCCGGATCAGCCGATACTTTTGCGTCAGTTGTACCGGTAGTTCCTGAATGGTTCATTCCCATCCAGCCCATTGTCGACCAGGAGTTCTGATGGCCTCATTGCGTATTCTGACGCCCGCGACCCCATTGCCTGCCACCGGCGGTGGTGCCTACGATTTCGAGCTTGAAGCGCTGCAGGGCATGGGTGCAACAATCGTTGAATGCCCGGCAACCGAAGAAGGATTCATCGCCGCAGCCAAAGGCGCGGACGCGGTTTATGCGAAAGGCATGAAATTCACGCGCGCGATGATCAACGCCCTGGATCAATGCCGGGTCATTTCCTTGGGCTCGGTCGGCGTTGATTACGTCGATGTCGCCGCCGCTACCGCCAAAGGTATCCCGGTGACCAATTGCCCGGACACTTTTATTGAAGAAGTCGCCGACCACGCCATGATGCTCCTGCTCGCCACCCACCGCCGGGCGTTCGAGCAGGATCGCATGGTGCGCGAAGGCCGCTGGAGCGAAGGCCGCGCTCAGTTGTATGAGTTCCCGCGGCTGATGGGCATGACGCTCGGATTCATCGCATTTGGCCGGGTACCGCGCGCCGTTGCCAAGCGTGCGCGCGCCTTCGGGCTGCATATCCTGGCCTTCGATCCATTCCTGGATGAACTGTCGATCGCCGCCACCGGTGCCGAGCCAGCCAGTCTGCAGGAAGTCCTCGGCCGTTCAGATTTTGTTTCCATGCACCTTCCGGCCACGCCCGAGGCGGTTGGCTTTCTGAAGGAGGCGCATTTTCGGCAGATGAAGAAGACCGCTATTTTTATCAACACCGGCCGCGGACCAACGGTCAACGAGGCCGCACTGATTCGTGCACTGGACGAAAAATGGATCGCCGGGGCGGGACTCGATGTGTTCGAGACCGAGCCGGTAAAGACCAGCAACCCACTGGTCAAAATGCCGCACGTGATTTTATCGCCGCACAATGCATCGGCGTCGGCGCGTTTTGACCCGGCACGCAAACGCCGGGTCGGCCAGGAACTGGCGCTGGTGCTGAGCGGGCGTTGGCCAATGTCCTGTGTCAACCCGACCGTATTGCCCGCCTCGGGCCTGCGCCGCTGGCAGCCGGTTGCGATGGACCACGGACCCAATAGCTGAACTGCAACGCACTGAAAGGATCAACTGAAATGACTACCAATCAACTCAAGGCGCGTTGGAAGGCCGGCAAGGCAGCGGTTAATGGCTGGCTCGCTATTCCGTCGGGTTTTTCGGCCGAGGTCATGGCGCAATGCGGTTTCGACAGTGTCACGGTCGACATGCAACATGGTGTTCAGGACTATCAGTCGATGGTCCAGTGTTTTCAAGCGATGGAGCGGCATCCGGTAACCCGGCTGGTGCGGGTACCGTGGAATGAGCCCGGCATCATTGGCAAATCGCTTGACGGTGGCGCCTGGGGCATTATTGCGCCGATGATCAACAGCCGCGAGCAAGCAGAGTCACTGGTGTCATCGTGTCGTTATCCGCCGCACGGCACGCGCAGCAATGGACCGATTCGGCACGGCACTTACGGCGTGGCGAGTAATTATCAGAAGATCGCGAACGACGAAATTCTGGTCATCCCGATGATTGAGACCAAGCAGGCGCTCGAAAACCTGGAGGCGATTCTCGACGTGCCCGGCATCGATGCAATATTGTTTGGCCACT
>JANORY010000074.1:0-4837 GCA_031415535.1 Burkholderiales bacterium
GGCGCGGTGGTGCAGGCGCTGGCGGACGCCAAACCGGACGCCATCTTCAATGTCTTGTTCGGCGCTGATCTGACCAAGTTTGTTCGTGAAGGCAATACGCGCGGCCTGTTCAAGGACCGAGAAGTTGTGAGCCTTCTGACCGGTGAACCCGAATACCTTGATCCGCTGCGCGATGAAACGCCGGTCGGCTGGCTGGTGACCGGTTACCCCTGGTATGGCATTGACACGACCGAACACAAATCGTTCTTCATCGCGTACCACAAGAAGTACAGTGACTATCCGCGTCTCGGTTCGGTGGTCGGCTACACCACCATCAAAGCGTTGGCGACCGGACTGAAAAAAGCCAATTCAACCGATACCGAAAAACTGATCACAGCGTTTACCGGTCTGCAATTCGAAACGCCGTTTGGCAAGGCCATGTTCCGGGCGCAGGATCATCAATCGACGATGGGCTCCTACGTCGGTCGAACCACCCTGAACGGCGGCAAGGGCGAAATGAAGAACTACAAATACTACGAAGGCGCGAAATTTCTGCCCAGTGACGCCGACGTCAAAAAGCTGCGCCCGGAGAATTGATCGGCGCGCTCATGTGGCGTTTCACGCAAGCTGCTCATCGTTGATCCATGACCCTTAATGTGTTGCTCGGCCAGTTCCTGAACGGACTGGCCGGTGCCTCGACGCTGTTCCTGATTGCGGTCGGTTTGTCGCTGATTTTCGGCGTCACGCGAATTGTCAACTTCGCGCATGGCTCGTTCTACATGCTGGGCATTTATGTGGCCTATTCGCTGATTACCCGCCTGGGCGAGAACGTGCTGGGCTTCTGGGTCTCCATCCTGCTGGCGGCAGCGCTGGTGGCGGCGCTGGGTGCGCTACTGGAGTATTTTCTGCTGCGGCGGATCTATCAGGCACCGGAGTTGTTCCAACTGCTCGCGACTTTTGCGATCGTGTTAATCGTGCGCGACGCGAGCTTAAGTATCTGGGGTCCGGAAGATCTGTTGGGGCCGCGGGCACCGGGCCTGCGCGGTTCGGTCGAGTTGTTCGGCCGCCAGTTCCCGCAGTACGATCTGGTGCTGATTTTTATTGGGCCGCTGGTGCTGGCGCTACTTTGGTGGATCCTGAAACGGACCCGCTTTGGTGTGTTGATTCGGGCAGCCACTCAGGATCGGGAAATGGTCAGCGCGCTGGGGGTCAATCAGGCGTGGCTCTTCACGGCCGTGTTTGCACTCGGTACCGGTCTGGCGGCGCTTGGTGGTGCCCTGCAGTCGCCGCGTGAGCCAGCCAGCCTGGGGCTTGATCTGGTGGCCATTGGTGACGCGTTTGTGGTGGTGGTGGTCGGCGGCATGGGCAGCATTCCAGGCGCCTTTCTGGCGGCACTGTTGATTGCCGAGCTGAAGGCCTTGTGTGTAGCGATCGGCCAGGTCAGCCTGTTCGGCATCGAGTTTTCGTTTTCCAAATTGACCCTGGTGGTCGAGTTTCTGGTGATGGCGCTGGTACTGATCTGGCGGCCGCAGGGTCTGCTCGGCCAACCCGCTGCGGCAACGCGTAATGCGGCTGAGATCGAAGCGCCCCTGAGGCCGGCCGACGGCCGTAGCCGGATGCTCGGTACCTTCGCATTGTTGCTGTTGCTGGCAGTTCCCGCCATCGGACTCATCGCACCCTACACAACGGTTCTGGCGATCGATATTCTCGTGATGGTGTTATTCGCCACCAGCTTGCATTTCATCATGGGCCCGGGCGGTATGCATTCGTTCGGCCATGCCGCCTATTTCGGTTTGGGCGCGTTCGGTGCCGGCCTGCTGGTCAAACAGGCCGGCTGGCCCATGGAGGCAGCGCTGGCGGGCGCACCTGTGGTGGCCGGCATCGGTGCTCTGGTGTTCGGCTGGTTCTGCGTACGACTGTCCGGTGTCTATCTGGCCATGTTGACCTTGGCCTTTGGTCAGATTGTCTGGTCGATTGCCTTTCAGTGGGATGACTTCACCGGCGGCAGCAATGGCATCGTCGGTGTTTGGCCGGCGACCTGGCTCGGCGAGAAATGGGCCTATTACTATTTGACAATGGCACTCACCGTCAGCGGCGTGTTGCTGCTGTGGCGCATGCTGCTGTCGCCGTTCGGTTATGCGATGCGCGCGAGCCGCGACTCACCGTTGCGGGCCGACGCCATCGGCATCGATGTATTTCGCACCCAATGGATGAGCTTTGTCGCGGCCGGAACTATCTGCGGCATAGCCGGCGGCCTGTTTGCGTTTTCGAAGGGCAGTATTTCACCGGAAGTGATTGCAGTTGGCCGCTCCATTGACGGCTTGGTGATGGTGCTTCTAGGCGGCATACAAACGATGAGCGGGCCGGTGGTCGGTGCCGCCTTGTTTACCTGGTTGCAAGACCTGATCGCGCGCGAGTTTCAGTATTGGCGAGCCGCGCTCGGTGTGACCATTTTGCTGCTGGTACTGCTATTCCCACAAGGCGTTGCCGGAACGCTCAAGCAACTGTTCGCAGCGCGCGAATCGCGATGACCTTGCTCACTGTCAGTGGTTTGTCGAAAGCCTTTGGCGGCGTGCGCGCCGTGCACAACGTGAATTTTGAGGTCGCCGCCGGTGAACTGGTGGCACTGATCGGGCCAAACGGTGCCGGCAAAAGTACCTGCTTTAACATGCTTAATGGCCAACTGTCGCCCGACCGCGGACACATCGAGTTCGAAGGCCACTCGATCACCGGCATGAAACCGCGCCAGGTCTGGCGCCGGGGCGTCGGCCGAACCTTTCAAATTACCGCCACCTTCAGCTCAATGACGGTACGAGAAAACGTCCAACTGGCGCTGCTTTCCTACCATCAACAATTATCGGATGTTTGGTCGCGGGCCGGGACGCTACGCATTGATGAAGCCAACGCTCTGTTGAAACGGGTCGGCATGCAAGCGCAAGCCGAGCGGCCCTGCTCGGTGCTCGCATATGGCGATCTGAAACGGCTGGAGCTTGCGATTGCGCTGGCCAATCGGCCGCGCCTGTTGCTGATGGACGAACCGACGGCCGGCATGGCACCCAAGGAGCGGATCGAGCTGATGGCACTGACTGCCGGTATCGTTCGCTCGGACAACCTGGGCGTGTTGTTCACCGAGCATGATATGGATGTTGTCTTCACACATGCAAGCCGCCTGATCGTGCTGAATCGCGGCGAAATTCTGGCCACTGGCGCACCGCTCGAAGTACGTGCGAACCGCCAAGTGCAGCGCATTTATTTGGGGAGCCGACATTAAATATGAACACCCAATGATGGACACGTGATGTTAAGCGTCAGCGGGCTCAACAGTTACTACGGCCAGGCCCATATTCTCGCCGATGTCGCGCTTGAGGTGCGCGCTGGCGAAGTGGTGGTCCTGCTCGGTCGCAATGGTGCCGGCAAAAGCACCACCCTCAAGTCCATCATTGGCCTGGTACGCGCTCGTAGCGGCAGCATACAGTTTCGCGGTCATGCCATAGAACGCTTGGCCACTTACCAAATTGCGCGACTCGGCCTGGGTTACGTGCCGGAGGATCGTCGAATATTCACTGAGCTCACCGTGCTTGAGAATCTTGAAGTTGGCCGCCAGGCACCGCGCGACGGCGCACCGAGCTGGGACTTCGAGCGCATTGGCGCATTGTTTCCCAACCTGAAGGAAATGCCCGATCGGCTGGGCGGCCACATGTCCGGCGGCGAACAGCAAATGCTGACGATTGCCCGTACGCTGGTCGGCAATCCCGCCTGTATCTTGCTCGATGAACCGTCCGAGGGTGTGGCACCAGTGATCGTTGATCAGATGGCCGAAGCCATACGCGGCCTGAAGAAGGCCGGCGTAGCAATTCTTCTATCGGAGCAGAATTTGCATTTCGCCACCGAGGTTGCAGACCGCGCCTACATCATTGAGAAGGGGCAGATTCGTTATGAGGGCACGATGGCGCAACTGGCGGACAACCAGGAAGTGCGTCAGCAGTACCTGGCCGTGTGAGGCAGACCAGAGACCTTATTTGTTGTCCAGGCCGTGAATGTCAGGTTCCTATTTTCGCGACTGCATGGTTCGGCAACAAAAACCGGAAGCTTGTACCCTTGCCCTCAGTGCTGGAGACTGTCACCACACCGCCGTGTGCCTCGACAAACTGTTTGACGATCGCCAGACCCAGGCCACTACCGTCTTCGTGCTCTTGATCTGACTCGCCCTTATCGAAAATCTTCTCCAGCAGCGGCGCGGCGATTCCGGCACCGTCATCGCTCACCGAGCACTCGACGGCCTCGCCCGAGGGCAACCAGGCCGCACCGATCGTTACCGAACCGTTGGGCGTGTATCGGATGGCGTTGTGAACCAGGTTCTGAAAGACCCGCTTCAATAAGCCAGCGTCTGCAAAGACAACCAATTCGTCGGGTATCTGATTGACCAGTTGGGTGCCTGCGCTGAGTGCAACTGCCTCAAGCTCGAAGATGAGCGACTCGACCAATGGCCACAGATCAAACAGGCGCCGCTGCAATTTAACGCCACTTTGCGTAGCCAGATTGGCGTGTTCCTCAACGATCTTGTTCAGCAAGCCGTCCAGTTGGCGGACATTGCGCTGCAATGACTTCAGAATCCGAGCTGAATCTGCGGCGACCATCGGCCGCGAGCCTGCAACCTCCAGCACTCTGGCACTCAACGCGATGGCATTGAGCGGCGTTCGCAAATCATGGGCGATAAATGCCAAGTACTCGTCGCGACGCTGCTGAACTGCCAAGGCTTGCTGCGCCGCATAGGTCTGCACAGCCAGCCCAATCGCACCATCGAGTACCCGGTTCAGCACATGAAACGGTGTACCTTGAAGGTTCAGATCATGGTTGC
>JANORY010000075.1:0-13819 GCA_031415535.1 Burkholderiales bacterium
GCGCTTCACGCTGCGCGCCAGTACCGATACCAGTTCGGCGCAAGGCATCGGCACTATTTGTGATGACGAGACCGCTATCAAATTGGTCTCGATCAACGCGGCCCAGGCCAATGAGGGCGAGCCGCTGACTTTTTCGGTCGCGTTCAGCGGCACATCGAGTACGCCCACCACTGTGCAACTTCAGCTCAGCAACGGCAGCGCCACAGCCGGGCAGGATTTCTCGGCGACCGGCCTGCAGGCTTCGTTCGACGGCGGTAAATCCTTTGTTCCGATCGCCGGTTCCTCAGTAAACGTGCCGGCGGGTGCCAACGGCTTTCAACTGCGAGTAGCCGGCATCGACGATGTGATCTACGAAGGCAATGAGACCTTTACGGTGCAGGCCAGCAGTAATGGCAGCACGGCGCAGGGTATAGGCACGATCTGTGAGAACGACGCAGCGCCGCGGATCGTCAGCGTCAGCGCTGCACAAGCCAACGAAGGTGACGCGCTGAGCTTCACGGTTGCGCTGAGCGCCGTCTCGAGCACTGCAACTTCGGTGCAACTGCAACTCGCCAACGGTACCGCCAGCGCCGGCCAGGATTTCGCAGCGACTGGATTGCAAGTTTCGTTTGATGGTGGCAACACCTTTGCCCTGATCAGCGCGACGTCGGTATTGGTTCCGGCGGGCATTGCTGGTTTCCAGGTCAAGGTTCCCGGCCTGGATGATTCGGTTTATGAAGGCAACGAGCACTTCACTTTGCAGGCCAGCAGCAATGGCAGCAGCGCCCAAGGCATCGGCACGATCTACGAGAATGATGATCGCTGCTTCGATCCGAACGCCATCAAGGTGGTCGGCGATACCGACATTGTCGAGGGCTCACCCGCCCATGTCTTCAGTATTACGCTGGGTGAGCGTGTCACTACCGACACCTGGGTCACGGTGCGCATCAATAACGGTACCGCACACCGCACCGACGCAGACGGCACGGGCCAGGACTATGTCAAGGACGCGGCAACACAATCGGCCTGGAAGGCCATCTTGCCAACGGCGAGCGCCGGTGTTGAAAGCCTGAACAAGGACTTTGCGGTATACAACGGCGGCGGTGCGTTGGTCGCTGGCGACACGATCCGCGTGCTGGTGCAGGCCGGCAGCGCTCAATCGGAAAGCTTCTCGGTCAAGACTTGGCAGGAGTTGCAGCGCGTTTCGCAATTGGGTAGCGCCCTCGAGGGTGACGAGCAGTTCAGAATTGAGGTTGCGCAGGTGGGCAACCAATCCTTTTCGCAGGTACCCGGCGCCACCGTGACCATTCACGATGCGCATATCCAGCAGATCTCACCGATCATCATTGATTTGAACGGTGATGGCGTGCAGACCACATCGATCGAGGCGTCGCACGCCAGCTTCGATATGGACCTCGACGGCATTCGCGACAAAACCGGTTGGGTATCGGCCGATGATGGACTGTTGGCAGTCGACCTGAATGGCGATGGGCAAATCAATGATCGCTCTGAGCTGTTTGGCGGCAACATCGGCCAAGGATTTGCGCAGTTGGCGCGCTTCGACAGCAATCAGGACGGGGTCGTAAATGCGGGTGACGAGCGCTTTGCGGATCTGCAGGTCTGGCAAGATCGCGATGGTGACGGAACTACCGATGCCGGCGAGCTGGTGCAGCTTGACCAGGCGGGGATCGCCTCGCTGCGGGTGAATTACGAGCTGCGACAGGAAGATCAGAATGGCAATATGCTGCTTGAGCGCAGCCAAGCCCAGTTCGCCGATGGTCATAGCGCTGAGATGGCCGATGCCTACTTCACGGTGCGCAGCGGCGCCGCCGCGCCGCAGTTGGCTGATCTGCTGATCGATCAACGCGACGATGAGATTCCCCTGGGCAAGCTTGGCTCGTCCGCAGCTTCGAATAGCGCATCGAATGTCGCCGCTGCGGCGGCCGGCAATCCAATCGAGACGGGCTACGACGGTTCGGTGGACCTGGAGCATCTGCTGCATAAATCGCACAGCAGCACCGATTAGGGCGCAAAAGCGCTGCGGGGCGCTGGTCTACAATAAGGCTTCGGTCTTTTCGTTCGCGTTGCCCAATTCAGTGAGAACGCTTTTCTCGCCCGTCCGGTTTGTTGTTGCGTTGCTGGCATCGATCACGTCGCTTGGTGCGATGGCGCAATCGACTGCCAGTACCTCGAGCGGCGCTACGCTCGGTGCCGATAATCAAAGCTTCCGGGCGATCGCCGAGCGTGCGCTGCAAACCAGTCCAGATCTCCTCGCACGCCGTGCGGCGCTCGACGCACAATCGCGCGGTGCCGGTGCGGCCAGCGCCGCCTATGGTCCGCGCCTAGATTTATCGGCATTGGCAGGCTACGAGCGCTCGAATCGGATCGATTCGGCCGGTGCCGTGTTTACTCAAGACGGATCGAGCAGTCGCGCAAGCTTGAGCCTGCGTCAGCCCTTGTATGATGGCTCGGAGGCGGCCAGCGAAACCGAGCGCCTGGCTCGCCTGGGCAACGTGCGCTATTTTGAATTGCGTCAGGCCGAGGATCTGCTGTTGCTCGAAATGAGCCGCGCCTGGGTTGATATAGCCCGCCAGCGTACATTGATCGAAATTGCCCAGGCGAATCTTGCCGCGCATGAACGTCTGGTGGCGCTGGTTCAGACTCGGGTCGCATCCGGCGTAGGACGCGGTGTTGATCTTGACCAAGCACAAGGACGTCTGTCGTCGACGCGCTTGTCGCTGGCCTCCGACCAGGGTGCCTTAGGGGAGGCCAGTGCCCGATTCCAGCGCTTGGCGCTGATTCTGCCGCCGGCCAAGCTGCAATGGCTGGCGATCGAACCAGCGCAGTTGCCGTGGTCGGAGAACGAAGCGCTGCAGCAAGCGCTCGCCGCCGGACCGGCGGTGCGTGCGGCGGCCGAAAACAGTCGCGCGCTGGAGGCCGAAGTCCGGCTTCGCCAGGCGGCGTTTTTGCCGCGTATTGCACTGGAAGGTCGTCATGATCTGACCGCGCGTACCTCGACCCTGCGTGATGCCGCATCGTCAAGCCTGTTGCTGACGTTTAACTACAACCTATTCGCTGGCGGCGGCGACGTCTTGCGCGAACAAGACGCCGTGTTGCGACTTTTGGCGACCAAACAACAGTTCCAGGACGCGGTCCTCGGCTTGCGCCAGGGTGTTTCGTCGGCCTGGGCCGAACAATTGCGACAGTCAGCGATGAACCTGAACGCGCTCGATTATGCCGGCTCGGTGTTCAAGACTCGTGATGTCTACCGAATTCAATACGAAATCGGACAACGTTCGCTGCTCGATCTGCTGAACACCGAAAATGAGCTTGCCCAGGCGCAACGGCAACAAACCAACAGCCGTGCCGATGCGCTGCAAGCACGATTGCGCCTCCTGTCCTTGAGTGGCCGTCTGCATTCGGTCTTTAATGTGCCGCGCATAGAGGCAAAGCTGCTGCTGCCGCCGATTACCGATCCGGTTGATGTGCGCGGCCTGATGATTGCCGAGACAATGCCGATTGGCGCGGGTTCGAACACCCCAAATCCTTCGTTACCCGTGCTGACCTTGCCGCAAGCCGTGGTGCGCTCACCCGTAGTAACGCCAGCAGTAATAACCCCACCAGCAGTAGCGCCACCAGTAGTACCTCTGGCATCCAGCGTGCTGCCGAAAGCGTCGCCGCTTGCACCGACCGTCAAGGATAGCACCGAGCGAAATGCCTTGGTGGTCAGCCGACTCGCGCCCGGCGTCGAAATTCGATTGCCCGAGGCGCTGAACCGCAGTCTTGGCAGTTGGCTGACCGCGCTGGAAAGCGGGCGCGATGAATTGATCGCGCAAATTTATCTGAATCAGCAGGCTTTTGTGCCGATCTGGTCGGCGATTGGACTGTCGCCGACCGGCACTCAAGCAAAACGAGTGCGCCTGATTCAAGTGGAGCAAATTGACGCCGATCGTGAGTTCAAGGGCTCGGCGGCTCAGCTTTCAGTGCTGGCTGAGCTCAACGATGCGGGCGGCGTGCGCTGTATTCGCAGCGCCCAGGCCTGGCGTAATCTGGCATCCCCCGAAGCGCCGGCGCGCTGGCTGATTGTGCGTGAACGCGCGGTCGCCGTCGCGGGCACCGTCTGTAGAAGTCGTAGTTGAATATTTGGGGTCATTGAAGGGCGGGGCATGCAGTACATTTTTATTCGTGAACTCAAGGTTCAAACCGTGATCGGAGTCCATGCGGATGAACGTCAGGTGCCGCAAACACTGACCTTTGATCTGGAGGTTGGAATTCACGACAAACGTGCGTTCGCGAGCGATAAGCTTACCGAGACCATTGACTATGCGCTGGTGGTGGCGCTGATCAAGCGCGAGCTGCAAGCACCGCAATTTGTTTTGCTGGAACGCCTGGCGCAACATTTGTGTGATCAGATCGAACGGGAGTTCGCCGCGCCCTGGATTCGCTTGTCAATCGCCAAGGGGGACATTCTGGCCGGAGCCAGACAAGTGGGTGTCGTGCTGGAACACGGTGCCGCCGCCAAGAGTAGTGACTTTAAGGGCACTGACTTCAAGGGTATTGCAGATAGGTGAATCGAGGGTCGTCGTTCGGAGTGCCCGGCAGGGGACCGCCGTCTTTGCCCGGTTGCCATTGCACGACTTGCTCGATCATCTTCGCCAGCACCAGGTCTCGATCCGTAATGCCGCCGGCATCGTGGGTTTGCAGCCTGACGGTGACGCGCGCGTAGCTAACGATCAGATCCGGATGATGCCAGGCCGCTTCGGCCAGATGTCCCACGGTATTCACGACCATCAAGGTCGCCTTCCAACCGCCGGTTTGATACTGACGACAAATCCACGCACCTTCGCCATACCAGTGGGCCAATGAGCCGACCAACAGGTTTTTGATTTCGTCTTGCGAGTAAGTTTTTTCACGGCTTGAGGAAGTCATTGGTAAGTTCCTTTCTGTCGGGCGAGTTTGCATGTACGTCACGTCGACGCAGAAGTGTCAGATTTTGGTATCAAGCGACCGTCTGATTTCAAAAAACTGACGTTCGTACGCAACAATTTAGAACTTGCAGCAACCCGTCAAAAAACTCTTCAGTCGAAACAATAGGAAGTGATCGCAAGAGTGAGTAAAAACAAGTCTCAACCTATAAATTAATTTGACTTTGGCGAGCCTTGTGAAAATTTTCGTCTACGAACACATTACTGGCGGTGGACATTCGGCACTGAGTCTATCCGATTCGTTAGTCCGACCGGCCAATGCCATGCTCAAGGCGCTGGTCAACGATCTGCTCAGACTTCCGGACATCCAGATCAGTCTCTGGCGCGATGCTCGATTACCGGAGCTTCCTTACACCGGATTCGAGGATCTGCGCGTCAGCCAACAGCGCGTTGAGCAGTTCGATCGAGACGCTTGGGCACACGCAGTCGAGGCCGTTGACGCGGTCTGGATACTGGCACCGGAAACCGCTGGGGTGCTCGAAGCTCTGAGCACCACCGCTTTGCGGCTTGGCAAAACCTTGTTGGGCTGCAGCCCTAAAGCGATCCGGCTATGCGGCAGCAAGTTGGCGACGGTCGCGGCTTTGTCGGCGTCCGGCATCGACGTCGCTGAGGCGGTCGCGGTTGAAGGCCGTCCCGACTGGTCGACCCCTTGCGTATTGAAGCCCGACGACGGTGTCGGCTGCCAGGACATCTGGCGTTTCGATGACGCAAAGTCGGCGCTCGATTTTTATTCGATGAAGGGCTTTAGCCGATCGATGATTCTTCAGCGCCATGTTGCAGGTGAGACCGGCAGCCTGTCGATGCTCTGTTCGGACGGCAAGGCGCATATCCTTTCGCTGAATCGGCAGGACGTTGTTCTCAAGGATACCCAATTAATCTACCAAGGCGTGTCGGTCAATTCCTTGCTCATTCGTGATCAACGCACGGCAAATATGGTGCGTGCGGTCGCCGAAATGGTCGCGGCAGCAGTGCCAGGCCTGTGGGGTTTTGTTGGTCTGGACTTTGTCATGGGTCCTCGAGGGCCGGTCGTCATCGAAATCAATCCGCGCCTGACCGACGCTTATGCGGGCCTATACGAAGCGCTCGGTGTTAACGTCGCCGAACTGACACTAGACCTGGTTCCGAGCTGGCCCAGCGTCTCCGGCCTGTCGCCGATCCAACCTTGGGCGAGCGCGCGAAGTACGCAGATGGTACTGAACTAGCGCCTCTGTTCATACTAAAATCAGCGGATGTTAATCGGCTGTATTGCTGACGATTTTACCGGCGCTACCGACCTCGCGAACAATCTGGTTCGTACCGGGATGCGTTGCATTTTGACGAACGGCGTGCCGACAGAATCTCAGTTGTCCAGCCCGAGCCTGGATGGCGGAGTCGAACTTGCCGCAGTCGATCCTAGCGCAGTCGATCTCGACGCCGAAGCAGTCGTCATCGCGCTGAAGTCGCGCACCATCGCACCCGAGCAGGCCGTTGCACAGTCCCTGGCGGCGTTGCGCTGGTTAAAGGCCCACGGTGCCAGGCAGATCTACTTCAAAATTTGCTCGACCTTTGACTCCACCGACCAGGGCAATATCGGTCCGGTGACCGAAGCGCTGATGCACGAGTTAGGCAGCGATTTTGCGATTGCCTGTCCGGCGTTTCCGGAGAACAAACGATACGTATTCAAGGGTTATTTATTCGCTGGCGACGTGCTGTTGAACGAGGGCGGCATGCAGAATCATCCGCTGACACCCATGACCGATCCAAATCTGGTTCGGGTCATGCAACGTCAATGTCGCTCAAAAGTCGGTCTGATCGACTATGCCGCCGTGTCGCGCGGTGCGCCGGCGATCCGTGAACGGATCGTCGCTTTGCGCGCCGCAGGAATTCGAATTGCGATTGTTGATGCCACCAGCAATGACGACTTGATGCAGATTGGTGCCGCCGTTAGCGATCTAGCCGTGATCACGGCGGGTTCAGGGGTTGCAATCGGATTGCCGCAGAACTTTGGCTTGCTGCCGTCGGCGCGGGCTTCCGAATTGCCCGCCACTCCGGGGCGCAGCGCGATTATTTCCGGTTCCTGCTCATTGGCAACTCAAGGCCAGGTGGCGGCGCATGTCGGGGCCGGACATCCTGCCTTTCTGGTGGACGTGCGCGAAATCCTGGCAGGTAAAGACCTGGTCAGCGCGGCGCTGGCCTGGTTCGCCGTTCAAGACCCCGCGCACACGCCGTTGTTTTATTCGACGGCCGATGCTGCTGCGGTGCTGCGGCTGCAACAACAGTTTGGTGGCGAGCGCACCGGAATATTGATCGAGAATGCCTTGGCTGCGATCGCGGTCGGCGTCGTCAAACAGGGCGTTCGCAATCTGTTGGTGGCGGGTGGCGAGACCTCGGGGGCGGTGGTGCAGGCGCTCGAGATCACACATTTGCGGATTGGTCCGCAGATCGATCCCGGCGTTCCCTGGTGCGCCAGCACGTCTAGCGTGGCACCCGGGCAACTGCTGCGGCTCGCCTTGAAGTCAGGCAATTTCGGCGCACAAGACTTTTACTTGAAAGCCTGGCAGGTCCGATAGGATGTGCCGGTATATACTCATCTGTCAGGTCCCTGACGTTTTCGCGCATTTGCCCTTTCGAGCATTTGCCCTTTCGCGTCAGCATAGAGTGCCAATCCGGCTAAGAACTGGGCCTTTTAATGGAGGCGTTTTTGCAGCCGACGGACATACACAATCCCGACTACTTCCACAAGGTCGTAGACTGTCAGTGGGCTTGCCCCGCCCATACTCCGGTTCCCGAATACATTCGAATGATCGCCGCCGGCCATTATTCCGACGCGTATATGGTGAACTGGAAATCGAATGTTTTCCCTGGCATCCTGGGCCGCACCTGCGACCGCCCCTGTGAACCAGCCTGCCGTCGTGGGCGAGTTGAGGAAGAGCAAACCGCCAAGCCCGAGCCGGTCGCCATTTGCCGCTTAAAGCGGGTGACGGCCGACTTGAAAGACGATATCCGGCCGCGTCTGCCCAAGCCGCCGGCCATCAAAAACGGTCGCAAGATCGCCTGTATCGGCGGCGGACCGGCGTCACTAACAGTGGCGCGCGATCTGTTGCCGCTCGGTTATCAGGTAACCGTGTTTGATCAGGATAAAAAAGCCGGTGGCATGATCCGCTCGCAGATTCCGCGCTTTCGTCTGCCGGAAGAAGTTATAGACGAAGAAACCAACTACATCTTGCACATGGGTGCCGAATTCAAGGGCGGTGTGCGCATCGACTCCTTAAAGGCCTTGTTGGCCGAAGACTATGACGCGGTGTTTGTCGGCACCGGTGCGCCGCGCGGCCGCGATCTCGACCTGCCAGGCCGGTGGCAAGCCAAGGCGCACATTCATGTCGGTATCGAGTGGTTGAGCTCGGTGTCGTTCGGGCACATCGAAAAGATCGGCAAGCGCGTGATTGTGCTAGGCGGTGGCAATACCGCCATGGATTGCTGCCGCACTTCCAAACGGGTCGGTGGCGATGATGTCAAAGTCATCGTGCGCTCAGGCTACGATGAAATGAAAGCTTCGCCCTGGGAAAAAGAAGATGCCGTTCATGAAGGCATTCCGATCATCAATTTTCTGGTGCCAAAGAGCTTCGAGCACAGCAGCGGCCAGTTGACCGGAATGATTTTTGAGAAGGTTGCGGCCGTCTACGACGCCAAGGGCCGGCGTAGCTTGAAGCCGACCGGCGAACCAGATCAATTGTTCGAGTGCGATGAAGTGCTGATCGCGGTCGGCCAGGAAAACGCATTTCCGTGGATCGAGCGCGACTGCGGCATTGCGTTTGACGAGTGGGGCATGCCGGTGCTGGACAAAATTACCTTGCAGGCTTCTGTGCCCAAGGTGTTTTTTGGTGGCGACTCGGCGCTCGGTCCGAAGAACATTATCTGGGCGGTGGCTCATGGCCACGACGCCGCCGTGTCGATCGACAAGTTTTTGAACGGTGAAGATATTCACCAGCGCCCGGCACCGGGCGTCACCTTGATCTCGCAAAAAATGGGTATCCACGAATGGAGTTACGACAACGACACGTCGAACGATATCCGCCACAAGGTGCCGTGGCGCGACATCAATCAGTCGCTGCGCAACATCAAGATTGAGGTCGAACTCGGCTTTGATGTCCAGACTGCCTGGAAGGAAGCCCAGCGTTGTCTGAATTGCGACGTGCAAACCGTGTTCAACGCCAAACAATGCATTGAATGTGATGCCTGCGTCGACATTTGTCCGACCGACTGCATTACCTTCACCGCTGACGCCGAAGAAGCTGAGTTGCGTGCCAGCTTGCGCGCACCCGCTTTGAATCTGACTCAGGATATTTATGTCGCTAACGGCCTGAAGACCGGCCGGGTCATGGCCAAGGACGAAGACTGTTGTCTGCACTGCGGCCTGTGTGCAGAACGCTGCCCGACCGGTGCCTGGGACATGCAGAAGTTCCTGCTTGAAACCACCCAGGCGGGTCCGGGTTGCCGTACGGCGTCGCGCAAGGCTGCCTGACAACGGGTGAATGACACCTCGCCAAGGAAACATGCAATGAAACGAATCGAAGCTCAGAACGACTTCGTGGTCAAGTTCGCCAACGTCAATGGCTCAGGCTCAGCCTCGGCCAACGAACTGTTTGCCAAAAGCTTTTTGCGCATGGGCATTCCGGTAAGCCCGCGCAATATCTTCCCGTCAAATATCCAGGGCTTGCCGACCTGGTATGAAGTTCGGGTCACCGAGCAGGGCTACCTGGGTCGGCGCGGCGGGGTCGACCTGATGGTCGCGATGAACCCGCAGACCTGGGACAAAGATCTGCTGGAAATTGAAGCGGGCGGTTATCTGTTCTACGACAACAGCAAGCCACTGCCTGCTTCGAAGTTTCGCGAAGATGTCCATGTCATTGGGGTACCTTTAACTGAAATGTCGAATGCGGCGTTTAACGAGCCACGCGAGCGACAACTGCTGAAGAACATCATGTACGTCGGCGCACTGGCCGCCATGCTCGGTATCGAGCCGCAGGCCGTGACCGACTTGGTTGGAGAACAGTACAAAGGCAAGGAAAAGTTGCTCAAGCCCAATATTCGAGCCTTCACCATGGGCTATGACTACGCCGAGCAAAATCTCGCTGGCGTAACCGGCCTGAAGGCGGTGCGTGCCAATAATGTTGGCGACAAGATTTTCATTGAAGGTAACGCCGCCGCCGGACTCGGTTGTGTGTATGGCGGTGCGACGGTATGCGCCTGGTACCCGATTACGCCGTCGTCATCATTAGCCGAAGCGTTCCAGAGTTATTGCCAGAAGTTGCGGGTCGATAAAGACACCGGCAAGAACAAGTTTGCGATTGTGCAGGCCGAAGATGAACTGGCCTCGATAGGCATGGTGGTTGGTGCTGGCTGGAACGGTGCGCGCGCGTTTACCTCGACCTCCGGTCCGGGCATCTCGCTGATGACCGAATTCATTGGCCTGGCGTATTTTGCTGAAATTCCGGTGACCATTATTGACGTGCAGCGCGGCGGCCCGTCGACCGGCATGCCGACTCGCACGCAACAGGCTGATCTGACCGCAGCCGCCTACGCCTCGCACGGCGACACCAAACATCCCTTGCTGTTGCCCGAGGATCCGCATGAGTGCTTCGAGTTTGCGGCGCAGGCACTCGACCTTGCCGATCGCCTGCAAACGCCGGTGTTCGTCATGACCGATCTCGACATCGGCATGAATCAGCGACTGTGCAAACCGTTCGTCTGGGACGATGCCCGGCAGTACGATCGCGGCAAGGTCATGACGCATGACGAGTTGGAGGCCGGCAAGGAGTTCGGCCGTTATCTTGATGTCGACGGCGACGGCATTACTTACCGTACCCTTCCCGGCACACATCCGACCCGTGGCTCGTACTTCACGCGCGGCACGACCAAAAATCGTTACGCGCAGTATTCCGAAACCGGCCCGGATTATGTCGACAACGTGCAGCGCCTGCTGCGTAAGTTCGAGACGGCGAAGAAGCTGGTGCCGGCACCGATTGTGAAGCGGGCTGATCAAAAAACCCGCTTCGGTGCGATTTACTTCGGCTCAACCAGCCCGGCGATGTCCGAGGCCGATGTCGCCATGAACGAGAGCAAAGTGTACGTCGATTCTCTGCGCCTGCGCGGCTTTCCGTTCGCAAGCGAGGTCGAGCGATTTATTGCCGAGCATGAAGTCGTATTCGTCATCGAGCAGAATCGCGATGCGCAAATGCGTCAGATGCTGGTCAATGAACTTGAAGTATCGCCCGCCAAAATGATACCGATTCTGCACTTCGACGGCACGCCGATCACGGCACGCTTCATCATCAAAGAACTGTCGGCCAGGATCAAAGGATTGAACGTTGAACCGATCAAGCGCGGCCTGGTAGCTTGATCGTAATCTCGAATCTGATTGGACTGAATCCATGACCTATCTCGCCAAACCGAAACTGCATCATCCGAGCTTGCCGCTGAACAAGCTCGGCTACACCCGTCGCGACTATGAAGGCAAGGTCTCGACCTTGTGTGCCGGCTGCGGCCACGACTCGATTTCCGCTGCTATCATTCAAGCCTGATGGGAACTTGATATCGAGCCGCACCGGGTCGCCAAGCTCTCTGGCATCGGCTGCTCGTCGAAGACCCCCGACTACTTCCTCGGCCAGTCGCATGGCTTTAACACCGTTCACGGCCGCATGCCGTCGGTGTTGACCGGGGCAAACCTGGCCAACAGTGAATTGCTATATCTCGGTGTTTCGGGTGATGGCGACTCGGCCTCGATCGGCTTTGGCCAGTTCGCCCATGTCATGCGACGCGGTGTCAACATGACCTACATCGTCGAGAACAACGGTGTCTACGGTTTGACCAAAGGCCAGTTTTCAGCCACCGCCGATCAGGGCTCGAAGTCGAAGAAAGGCGTCATCAATTCGGATTCGCCGATCGACATGGTGTCGGTCGCGATGCAGCTCGGTGCCAGTTTTGTCGCGCGTAGTTTCTCGGGCGACAAGGAGCAACTGGTACCGCTGATCAAGGCGGCTATTTCGCACAAGGGCGCGGCGTTCATCGACGTCGTCAGCCCCTGCGTTGCGTTTAACAATCACTCCGGCAGTACCAAGAGCTACGACTATGTGCGAGAACATAATGAAGCGGTCAATCGGCTCGACTTCATACCGCGCCGCGCGACCATCACCGCCCAGTATCCGCCCGGTGAAGTGGTTGAAATCGCCCAACACGACGGTACAGTTCTACGCCTGCGCAAGCTCGACGAAAACTTTGATCCCTCCGATCGAGTGGCGGCGCTTAATTATGTCGGCACCCATATGGCCCAGGGCGAGGT
This sequence comes from Burkholderiales bacterium, assembly GCA_031415535.1. Lineage (GTDB taxonomy): Bacteria > Pseudomonadota > Gammaproteobacteria > Burkholderiales > Burkholderiaceae_E > JANLTP01. The sequence goes on from JANORY010000075.1 coordinate 12,283, forward strand.
CGTGACCGGTCTGTTGTTTCTCGACCCGCACGCCGAGGACTTGCACGAGAGCCTGGGGACCATGCCGGTGCCGTTTAACCGGCTCGGTGCCGCCGAGCTGTGTCCAGGTGCGGCGACCTTGGAGCGGATCAACGCCGGGTTGCGGTAAGGATCGTCGCAAACTGCGCAGAAGTTTTAATCCGCAAACCCGACGAATTGCGCTACCTCATCAACCGATCTACGGCGTGAGACAACGCCGTTGGCGGGGAAGCTGAAGTCAGGGTAGCCGATCGCCACGCAGGTCTGAATAATCTGCGTGGCCGGAATACCGGTGTGCTCGCGCACGACTGGCGACTGCATGATGCCCTGACTGTTGATCACACAACCCAGACCTCGCGACCAGGCCGCCAGCACCAGACTGTTGACGACCGCACCGGTATCGAATTGGGCAATATCACCGTTCTGTAACTCCTTGTCGTAAGTCATTACCACGCAGGCTGGCGCGTCGAACTGCCGAAAGCCGCGCAGTACCCAGTCCTGCCGTTTTTCTTTGTCATTGCGCTCAATGCCCATGGCTTCAAACAACTGCACGGCCACTTCGATCTGGCGCTGGCGATGGATGCCTTCGTAGCCGCCGTGCGAACGGATCTCCCGCGACGGCGGAACGCCCGCAACATTGCGTTCGGTGTTGCCTTTGCGGATGCGATTCAAGGGCTCACCGGTGACTACCCAAAAATGCCAGGGCTGGGTATTCATTGACGACGGCGAGCGAATCGCCAGCGCAATGATCTCCTCCAGCACCTTGCGCGGGACTGGATCGGGTTTGTAGCCGCGAATGCTGCGGCGATCTTTCAGGACGGTATCGAAATCCACGCGAAGCTTTTCCCAGGTGACGATTGACAGATTCCTGAGTTATAGCATCCCGATGTCATTTTCAATTCGTGCCGGGTTGGGTAATTTTCATTTCAGAGATTGACGTCCAGTTGAGCATCAAATAATGCTATATTTGATGCCTCATTAGGAGGCGTCCGCGATGCGAACCACGATCAATATTGACGAGGAATTACTCGCCAGGGCGGCTGCGCTTGGGAGTGATTTGAATCGTACAGCGTTGGTCCGAGAGGGCCTTAAAGCCTTCGTCGAGCGTGAAAGCGCCAAGCGGCTTGCCAAAATGGGTGCTAGCCAACCACGATTAACCGCCGCGCCTCGCCGCCGTCAGAAAGCGGCCGATTGATTCTGGTCGACACGTCGATCTGGGTCGACCACTTGCGTGCGGGCGATCAGAAGCTCGCCACATTGCTTAATGAAGGCAAGGTGCTGATCCACCCCTTTGTGATCGGCGAACTGGCGCTCGGTTCATTGGCCAATCGCGCGGTCGTATTGGAACTGCTGTATGGCCTGCCAAGCGCAGCGGTTGCGGGTCCAGCGGAGACGCTCATGCTCATCGATCGACATCAACTTCAGGGTCGAGGAATTGGCTACGTCGATCTGCACCTGTTGGCGTCTGCTTTAATATCGAATGACTGCACGCTTTGGTCGCGTGACCAGCGACTAAACG
>JANORY010000076.1:0-1119 GCA_031415535.1 Burkholderiales bacterium
GTTATTCGCCGTGTCAGGATTGTCGCCGCTGTCGGTGAGGTCGCTGACGACCGGGCCGGGGCCAAAGAACAGCGCAGGAATACCCGTCGCCGTCGCCTGGTTGGTGGCCGGAACGGGGGTCATCATCGCATTCACCTGTACCTGGATGGTGAAAATGGCCGTCTGTCCGCAGTCGAGTGAAATGGGCAAAATCGCGCTCGTCGTGCCGTTCGTTCCCGTGAAAGCGGGGTTGTCGGCGACGGCGACGTTGCCGCCCATGTTCATCACAATCGGATTGAACGATGGAACAAAACCGAGGCCGAGGTTGGTCAGTGCATCGAAATCATCGAACAGGCTGACGCTGTTGAGCGTCTTGTTGCCCGTGTTTTTGATTCGATATTTGAACGTCACCAGCCAGTCGTTCGAGCAGCCAGCCGGGTCAACGACGGGGGTGCAGGCCACGACTTCTTTCGTTGCCGAAATTTGCGGCAATTCGACCGGAGTCGGGTCGTCGCAGCCGTTGAAACCATTGTTCGTCAGCACGTTCGTGCCGTTGTCGGAGAGGTCGGAAACGATTTTATTTTCAATCGCCGCCGTGGCCGGATTGGCATCAATCGGGTCGCCGTTTGCATCCACGCCGCGACCGGTGGCCGTTGCCTGGTTTTGCATCGAAGCGCAGATTCCTGCGTTTTCGGCATTGATTTCCACGACAAAACGCACGTCAATCCGCGAATCGGGGACAAGCAGGCCGCTCGTTCCGTCAAAAATTTCAATCTGCGTGAAGGGCGGATTGGTGTAGCCGGGGTTGAAAACCGGCTCGATGTTCGGGAACGAAAGCGGGCTGTTGAAGATGAACGGAATGACCGGCATACCCACGACATTGAGCAGCGCGAGGTTGTCCGTCAACGTCAACCGGTCGAGGTTGATGTTGCCCGTGTTTTGCACGCCGATTTCAAACATCACGTCGAAGTTGCCGGGAATGCCGCTGGCCGCAGGAACGACCGAAACCACCCGTTTGACCGCTTTGATACGCGGCAGCGGGGTCGGGGTCGGGTCGTCTTCGTGCATCTGGTCGAGGCCGCCGGAGGTCGCGCCCGGAGCCGTGTAATTGGCTCCATCCGGCACGTTGCCCGAATCGGA
>JANORY010000077.1:0-10176 GCA_031415535.1 Burkholderiales bacterium
CCAACACCAGTGCCGCCAAGAGGGCGGTACGAAAGCCCGCGAAGCTGCCCAGACCGCTGATCTTGACCGCCGGTATGAGGTACGGGAGTGCCAGCAGGCAGAGCGCGTTGATCGCCCATCCAAGTAGAATCTTCATCAATCAGTCTCCCAGTGAATCAGTATGATACGCGACCCCGAAACCCTCAATATTCTGCTCGATTCACTACGCCGTTTTGTGCGTGAGCGCCTGGTACCTCGCGAAACCGAGGTTGCTGAATCCGACCAGGTTCCACAGGATATCGCGGACGAAATGAAAGCGCTTGGACTGTTCGGTCTGACCATTCCGGAGGCCTATGGCGGGCTGGGTTTGACGATGGAGGAAGAGGTTTTGATCTGTTTCGAACTCGGCCGCACGTCGCCGGCATTTCGCTCCTTGATCGGCACCAACAACGGCATCGGTGCGATGGGCATTGTCATTGACGGTACCGAAGAACAGAAACACAAGTACTTGCCGAAGATCGCCAGTGGTGAGTACATCGCGTCGTTTTGCCTGACCGAACCCGAAGCCGGATCGGACGCTGCGGCGCTGAAGACGGTCGCTGTTCGTGACGGCGATAGTTACATTCTGAACGGCACCAAACGCTACATTACCAACGCCCGTATTGCCTCGGTGTTCACGGTGATGGCTCGCACTAACTCGAGCATCCGAGGCGCAGGCGGCATCTCGGCCTTTGTGGTCGAGCGCAGCACCCCCGGTCTGGCGGTCGGCAAGTCTGAAAAGAAAATGGGTCAGCAGGGCGCGCACATCAGCGATGTCATTTTCGAGAACTGCCGGGTGCCGGCGGCCAATCTGATTGGTCATCGGGAAGGGGTCGGTTTCAAGACCGCCATGAAGGTGCTCGATAAAGGCCGGATTCATATTTCGGCGATTGCCACGGGTGCGGCCGAACGCATGCTGGCCGACGCGCTGGCGTACGCCACTGACCGCAAACAGTTCGGCCAGCCGATCGCCGATTTCCAGTTGGTGCAGGCGATGCTGGCCGACAGTCAGATGGAAATCTACGCCGCGCGCTCGATGTTGATCGACTGTGCCCGCAAACGTGATGCCGGCCAGGACGTCACCATGGAGGCGTCCTGCACGAAGCTGTTTGCGACCGAGATGTGCGGCCGGGTCGCCGACCGGGCAGTGCAGATTTTTGGGGGTGCCGGATATCTTGCAGAATATGGTATTGAACGTTTTTATCGTGATGTTCGAATTTTTCGTTTGTACGAAGGCACCTCGCAGATTCAGCAACTGATTATTGCGCGCGAGCTGAAAAAACGCGGCGTCATGCCGGCGTGAAAGGTATTCGATGAACGCTCCCTTGTCCTCGACCTATGCGCAGCGCTGGCCCAGTAGCGATACCAGCCATGTGCCGTACGCCAGCTACACCGATCCGGCGCTTTATGCCCGTGAGCTGGAGCGTATCTTCTACGGCAAGCACTGGAGTTATGTTGGGCTTGAGTGCGAGATACCGAATAACGGCGACTTTAAAACCACCTTCGTGGGCGAGCGCGCGGTCATTCTGGTGCGCGACAAGACCGGTGCCATTAACGTCGTCGAGAATCATTGTGCACACCGAGGCGTGCGTTTTTGTCAGAAGTCGCATGGTAATGCCACCGAGTTCGTCTGTCCTTACCACCAATGGAACTACGATCTGAAAGGCAATCTGATTGGCTTGCCGTTTCGGCGCGGAGTCAAGGTCGTTGAAGATGGCAAGATGCGAATCACCGGTGGCATGCCCACCGACTTCCGCCTGCAGGATCATGGTCTCACTCAACTGAAAGTCGCCGTTCACAACGGTCTGGTGTTCGCCTCGTTCGACGCCGATGTCGAGCCGCTCGAAGACTATCTGGGCCCAAACATCATGCCGTGGGTCAACCGTATTTTTGACGGCCGAAAATTGACCTTGTTGGGCCACTCCCGGCAAAGAATTCCGGGCAACTGGAAACTGATGCAGGAGAACATCAAGGACCCTTACCATCCCGGCCTGCTGCACACCTGGTTTGTCACCTTCGGGCTGTGGCGCGCCGATCAAAAATCAAAAATGATCATGGATGCACATCACCGCCATGCGGTCATGCTGTCGAGCCGTAACGACGGCGGCAAGTCGGCGGTCACCGAAGGGGTCACCAGCTTCAAGGAAGGCATGGCGCTGCATGACGATCGTTTGCTCGACGTGGTGGCCGAGCCCTGGTGGAATGGCCCGACCGTGACCATGATCACCCTGTTCCCGTCGCTCATTATTCAGCAGCAGGTCAATTCACTGTCGACCCGCCATATCGTCCCGAAGGGTGCCGGTGAGTTCGATTTTGTCTGGACTCATTTCGGATTTGCGGAGGACAACGACGAAATGACTCGGCGCCGTTTGCGTCAGGCTAATCTGTTTGGCCCGGCCGGATTTGTATCGGCTGACGACGGTGAGGTGATCGAGCTGTCTCAGCAAGGATTTGCGCAACATCCGAGCTATCAGACGATCTGCGAATTGGGCGGTACCGAGATTGCTGAAACCGACCATATGGTGACCGAAACCCTGATCCGTGGCATGTACCGCTATTGGCGCGGCGTGATGGAGGTCTGAGCCCATGCCCGCCTCGTTTATCTCCGCCGCGCTGCAGTTCGAGCTGAACAATCTGTACGCCGAATATGCCGCCGCCCTCGATGAGCGTCGTTATGTAGATTGGGTCGCGCTGTTCGCCGAGTCCTGCAGTTACCGGCTGCAGCCGCGAGAAAACTTTGATCGCGGGTTGCCCTTATGCACTTTGTCGTTCGAGAGCAAGGGTATGTTGCTCGATCGAATTTACGGTATTGAGAACACCCTGTTCCACCAGCCTTATTATCAGCGCCACCTGATCGGGCCGATGCGGGTGCGCGCCGGTGATGCATCCGATTCCTGGCAGGTGCAAGCCAACTACAGTGTGTTTCGCACCCGTCGCAATGAGTTGTCCGAGGTGTTTAATGTCGGTCGCTACATTGACCAGGTGATTCGCGAACACGGTGAACTGCGCTTCGCAGATAAACACGTCGTGTTCGACTCCGAGATGATTCCGAATTCGATCATTTATCCCATTTGAACGGTACATCCATGAGCCCAAGCGCCTTTAATTCAGACAACCCATACGCCTCGCAGCGCTCCAGTGTCATGGCGCGCAATATCGTTTCATCGTCGCAGCCGCTGGCCGCTGCCGCTGGCGCTCAAATGTTCGCGCGCGGTGGTAATGCCATCGATGCAGCAGTGGCGGCAGCCATAACGCTGACGGTGACCGAGCCGACCATGAACGGCATTGGCAGCGACGGTTTTTCGCTGATCTGGGACGGTGAACGTCTGCATGGCCTGAACAGTTCGGGCCGCTCGCCAACCGGTTGGAAGCGGGAACGTTTTGCCGGTCTGTCGTCCATGCCGATGTACGGCTGGGACTCGGTGACGGTACCCGGCGCGGTCGCGCAGTGGATGGCGCTGTCGAAGAAATTCGGACGCTTGCCGTTCGTGGATCTGTTCGAACCGGCGATTCGTCATGCGCGTGACGGCTTTGCCGTCGCACCGATCGTCGCACGCCAATGGCAGGCCTATGCTTACGGTGATCTGCTTGAGCAGCCGGGCTTCCGGCAGGCATTCATGCATTTGGGTCGCGCGCCAAGAGCCGGTGAGCGTTGGCGCTTCGCCGACCAGGCACGTACCCTGCAAGATATTGCACAAACCGGTGGTGAGTCGTTTTATCGCGGCGCACTGGCCAAGTCGATGGCCGATTATTCGCAAGCCTGCGGCGGCGTCTTGACGCAAGCCGATCTGGCGGCGCACGAGGCCAACTGGGTCGCGCCGATTTCACAAAATTATCGTGGTTATACCATTCATGAAATTCCGCCGAATGGCCAAGGTATCGCGGCCCTGATTGCGCTCGGAATCCTTGAGCGCTTGCCCGTCAAAGACACCAAGCCCGATTCAGCCGAACGACTGCATTTGCAGATAGAAGCCATGCGACTGGCTTTTGCCGATGCCTATGCCCACGTTGCTGATCCGGACAGCATGCTGGTGACACCCGCCGAATTGCTCGACGAGCAGTATCTGAATGCTCGCGCGCGGCTGGTTGATGTGAAACGCGCACAACGTTACCCGGCCGGTTCACCGATTCGCGGCGGCACTGTTTATTTGTGCGCCGCCGATCAGGACGGTCGCATGATTTCGCTGATCCAATCCAACTACAAGGGATTCGGTTCAGGAGTGGTTGTTCCGGGTACGGGCATCTCGATGCAGAATCGCGGTTGGGGATTTTCGTTGCAGCCCGGCCATCCGAATGAAGTGGCGCCGCGCAAACGGCCTTTCAAACCATTATTCCGGCGTTCATGACGCGCGAAGGCCAACCGGTCATGGCTTTTGGCGTTATGGGTGGCAATATGCAGCCGCAGGGCCATATGCAAGTGGCCATGCGTTATCTCGAAGATGGCAGCAATCCGCAGGCCTGCATCGACGCGCCGCGCTGGCGCATTGACGATGCCGGCGAACTGACGGTCGAGGCGGCGCTGCCCGAGGCGACCGTTCAAGGGCTGGAGGCACTCGGGCACAAGGTGCTGGTGCAAGCAAAAGGCGCGATGGACTTCGGCAGCAGCCAGATGATCGCCCGGTTATCGGAGGACTTGGCCGATGGTTATGTCGCCGGGTCGGATCCGCGGCGCGATGGCCATGCGGCTGCGATGTAAAACACAGGCTTAACGCGAATTAATATTCAGCCCGGCATCGCCCAGCGCAACATAACGGCCCAGGCCGAAGCCGACCCTGAATAAATCGCGCGTTGTTGCCGAGTTGCCAACGCCCCAGGTGAGGCCGTCGTCACTGCGCAGCAGGACGCCGCTCTTGCCAGTCGCAATAAACCGACTGCCGCTGAAGGTCACGCTGAGCAGGTCGCTGGTGGTCGGACTCAGCGCAGTGGCCCAGTTCAAACCATCGGTGCTGGTGATGATCTGCCCGCCCGTGCCGACCGCAACATAACGCAGATTACCAAAGGCCACTGAACGCCAATCAATCGTCAGCGGCGAAACCGCTTGCCGGTAGGTATTGTTATCGTCGCTATACAAAAGTGTACCGCTGGCACCGACCGCAACATAACGGGTGTTGCCGAAGGTCACGCCGTACAGGGTTGTAGTCACCGGTGGTGTGCGCACGATCCAGTTATTGCCGTCGCCGGAAGTCGCGATCAATCCAGTGTCCCCGACCGTCACGAAGCCGCCGTTCAGGTAGATTACCTCGCGCAAATTGGGAATCAAATTGGCGCTCTGCACGGTCCAGGTAATGCCATCAGAGCTGCGCGATATGGCACCCGCATCACCGGCCAGCACGAAGTAGCCGCCGCCAAAGGTGGCTGCGTTGAAGTTCTGCGTCGAACCGCTTGCGACCGCATTCCAGGTCGTTGCGTCGCTACTGGTGAACAGGCTGCCGCCGGCACCGGCAATGGCCAACAGGGTGTCGTTGGCGGCCACCGCACGAAGGTTTGCGGCGCCGGTTGAATTGCCTGCGATCCAGATTTCGCCCGACGCGCGAGGCGTAGCACTCACCACCAGGCTGGCATCGCCGCCCGCGCCGGCTCGATTGCGGCCGTTGACGATGAAGTAGTAAGTAGTGCCATTGGTGAGGCCGGTAACGGCACCGGGTGAACGAATATTGCGCACCACCTTGGGATTCGGTTGGGTTGTCCAGTTGTTAAGTGACAGTGTCGGATCGCTGGAGGCGAAAGCCCAATAGTCGGCCCCGGCCTCCGAGGACCAGCTCAGTTCGACGCGCTGATCGCCGGCGGTCGCGACGACATTGGCCGGGGCCGAGGGGGGAGATTCGCCTTTGCTGCAGGCGGCGAGTAGTGCCAGCACGCCAATTAGGCTGGCCACCCCGAGTTGGCGCAGTAACGCCGATGTTCCGAAGGCCTGCCGGGTTGGCGATCGACTTGCATCAGTCGGGATATTGTTTGGCGAGTGCTGGTTGATCAAGTATGCAGAGTTCATCCAGCGGATTCTAACGTGCCTGCATGGGACCGAGACGCGAAACGCAAGCGCTCCCTGTGTCCGTCAGGCCGCCGGTAATACCAGACCACGACTTTCACCAAAACCGATTCGGGCGTAGCCGGCTTTCTCGCACCAGGCGCGCAAGATGATCGCGTCGCCGTCGTGCAAAAAGCTGCGTGTCTCGCCGTTATTTAAGGTGATCGGATTTTTGCCGCCCTGAGTTAATTCGATCAGGGCGGCGGCCTCCTGCGCGGTCGGCCCCGATTGTGTACCGGTACCCAACAGATCGCCCGGATTCATATTGCAGCCACCGATCGTATGGTGCGCGAGCATTTGGCCAATGTTCCAGTAGGAGTGCTTAAAACTCGAGTGCGACAGGCGACTCGCGCCGTGCTTCGCTTGCCGCATGGCGTCGCTTTCCAGCCAGGATTCAATGGTGATGTCGATGCCGCCGCGTTGGCGGTTTTCAGCGTCATCCAGATACGGCAGCGGTTGCGGATCGTCGGCCGGTCGCAACCAGGCAACTCGATAGGGTGCCAAGGCCTCCAGGGTGATGATCCACGGCGAAATGGTGGTGGCGAAATTCTTCGCCAGAAACGGCCCAAGCGGCACATATTCCCAGGCTTGAATATCGCGCGCTGACCAATCGTTGAGCAGGCACATGCCGAACAGGTGTTCTTCTGCCCGGTTCAGCGCAATCGGTTGACCTTGGTGATTACCGGGTCCGATCCAGACGCCGAGCTCGAGCTCGAAGTCGAGTCGCTGACAGGGCGAGAAGATCGGCGCGCTGGCACCGGCCGGCATGATCTGGCCGCGCGGCCTCGAAAAACTCTGGCCACTTACGCCAATCGACGAGGCACGCCCGTGATAGGCAATCGGCATCCATTTGTAATTCGGCGTCAAGGGTGCGTCCGGTCGGAACAGTTTGCCGATGTTGGTGGCGTGATAAACCGAGGCATAAAAGTCGGTGTAGTCGCCGACCTGCGCCGGTACCGTGAACTCTACCTCGGACTGTGCGAGCAACATCGGTCGCACAGCGCCATCGCCAACGCCGGCACCAGCACCAGCACCAGCACCAGCACCAACGCCAACACTGGCACCAGCACCAGCTTCAGAACCAGCAGGCTCGCGCAGCAGCCGCGACAAGGCCAATCGCAATGCTGACCAGTAGCGTGGTCCGAGCGCCATTAAACCGTTCAGGCTTGACTGCGCGGCTTGCGCGAGCGCGGTTTGGGCGTCGCCGCTGAGCAGACCGCTGGCGTGCAACTGCGCGAGATCGAGCACCTGATCGCCAATCGCGACACCGCCGCGAAACGATTCGACGCTGCCGCTTTTTCGAAACACGGCGAACGGCAAATTCTGGATCGGAAAGTCAGCGCCGGCTGCGTTGGCGCTGGCCACCCAACTGTTCAGTTTCGGATCATGAGTCTCGTTCAAGAGGTTCATTCAGAGGTCCTTGGGAAACGATTTCAAGCGCGGAAATTGTTTTGCAAACCTTGCCAGCATTGATAGTAGTCACTCTGCAATTGTGGCGACTTCAGTGCGAACTCGGTCGGCCGAATCGGCAGACGAGTTTCAAACATGAAGGCCATCGTATCCTTGATGTGATGCATACCCAGCGTGTCAGCCAGGCTCGCTTTCTCGAAGGTTTGCGTATCCGGGCCGTGGCCACTCATGCAATTGTGCAAGGACGCGCCACCGGGGCTAAAGCCGCCGGCTTTGGCGTCGTAGGTGCCGTGTATCAGTCCCATGAATTCGCTGGCGACATTGCGATGAAACCAGGGCGGGCGAAAGGTGTCCTGGGCGACCAGAATGCGCGGCGGAAAGATCACAAAATCGATCATGTCCACGCCGGGCGTATCGGACGGCGACTGCAGCACCAGAAAGATCGACGGATCGGGATGATCGTAAGAGATCGAACCCAGGGTGTTGAAGCGGCGTAAGTCATATTGATACGGCGTCAAGTTGCCATGCCAGCCAACGACATCAATCGGTGAGTGATTAATTCTGGCCGACCACAGATTGCCGAGAAATTTTCCGGTCAACTCGAAGGCACCGGTGCGATCTTCGAAGCTGGCGCACGGTGCCAGGAAGTCGCGCGGATTGGCTAATCCGTTGGCACCGATCGGCCCAAGGTCGGGCAGCCGGAACGGCGCGCCAAAGTTCTCGCAGACGTAGCCGCGCACGGCCTTCAAGGTTCCACCTTCACTTTTCAGATCTGGGAACTCGACGCGGCAGCGCACGCCGCGCGGCAGCACCACAATCTGTTGCGGCTCGACTTCGAGCACGCCCATCTCGCTGACCAGGCGCAATCGACCGAGCTGCGGCACGATCAGCATTTCGCCATCGGCGTTATAGAAGAATCGATTGTGCATCGAGCGGTTCGCGCAATACAAATGAATACCGGTACCGCTGTGGGCGGCTGCATCGCCATTGCCGGCCATCGTAATGAGGCCGTCTATAAAATCGGTCGCTTTTGTGGGCAGGGGCAAGGGGTCCCAGCGCAACTGGTTCGGTGGTGTCGGCGGCGCATGGCTAAAGTCGGTGTTCAATTGGCCGTTCGAGATTCGCTCGAACGGCAGATGAACCGCACTGGGGCGGATCCGATACAGCCAACTGCGCAAATTGCTGTGCCGAGGCGCGGTAAAGGCAGAGCCGGAGAGCTGTTCCGCGTACAGTCCATGTGCGACGCGCTGCGGCGAGTTGCGCCCGACTGGCAAGGTGCCTGGCAGCGCTTCGGTGGCAAACTCGTTGCCAAATCCGCTCATCATGCGCGGCGTCTGCGTCTGCGTCTGCGCCTCAGTCTGCATCTGAGTCTGCATCTGAGTCTGCATCTGCGCCAGCACCTGCGCCTGCGTCATGTCTGAATGATTCATCTGGAGGCACCTCCACCTGACTTCGAGCACAATACAATACACCAAGCATTGACAACCCAAGGTTTTGGCGGAGGCCCCGGTGATTACAAGCATGGCAGGCGGCGTGCGCCGGTACGCGACCGACTACGCACGGACGGTGGCGGATGAGTTCGACCTGACGCGGCTGAGCGCCGCGTATTATGAGGATCCGTTTCCGATTTACCATGCACTGCGTGAGTTTGCGCCGATCAAGCGCTTCGCCGACGGTTCGGTGTTCTTGACCCGCTACGATGACTTGAAGTTTGTCTACTCGGATGCCCGCACCTTCTCCAGTGACAAGAAGGTTGAATTCAAACCGAAGTTCGGCGATTCGCCCTTGTATGAACATCATACGAGCAGCCTGCCGTTTAATGATGCGCCGCTGCATACCCGAGTGCGCCGACTGATTGCCGGGGCGATGACGCCGCGCGCAATCGCCGATATGGAACCTGGGTTGGTGAACCTGGTTGACGGGCTTTTGATCCAGTGTGCCGCGCAACGCGATTTCGACCTGATTGAAGACTTCGCCTGTGTGATTCCGATTGAAGTAATCGGCAATCTGCTCAATGTTCCGCACCCGCAACGCGCGCCGCTGCGCAACTGGTCGCTGGCCATTTTGAGCGCCCTCGAACCGGTGATCAGCGCCGAGGTGTTCGAGCGCGGCAATCGTGCGGTGACCGAGTTCCTGGCCTACTTGCGCGAACTGGTCGCCGATCGGCGCCGTCTGCCCGGCGATGTTTCGCGTGATGTGCTGACGCGATTGATCCAAGGCGAGGCGGGTGGCGAAAAACTTTCCGAAGTGGAGCTTCTGCAAAACTGTATTTTTTTGCTGAATGCCGGCCATGAAACGACCACTAATCTGATCGGCAACGGTCTGCATGCGCTCCTGAACGAGCCGGCTGCCTATCGGGAATTGTCCGAGCAACCGCAACGGATACACACGGCGATCGAGGAGTTTCTTCGCTTCGAGAGTTCCAACCAGTTGGGTAATCGGCGCGCGACGATGGATTGCGAGATCGCCGGTGAAGTGATCGGTGCCGGCACCTCAATTCATTTGGGAATCGGTGCCGCCAATCGCGATCCGGCGCAGTTTGCCGAACCGGATTGTCTGATCTTGTCGCGGACCCCGAACAAACATCTGGCGTTTGCCTGGGGTCCGCACTTATGTGTCGGCAATGTGCTCGCCAGAATGGAAGGCAGGATCGCGATCAGCGCCTTTGTAAAGCGCTTTCCGAACGCTCGATTGAATGGGCAGATCGTGCGCGGCGGTCGCGC
>JANORY010000078.1:0-2533 GCA_031415535.1 Burkholderiales bacterium
ACCTCGCGCCCTTTCTTTTTTGGCTATGCCGAACGCGGTGAAACTAAACACCAACGGGTAAAATCAGGGTTTTTCCCCCAATCTGGACTGCTTCGGGTCGCCCGTCAGAACACTCACCTATGAATTCGGCTGAATTACGCAACAAATTCCTGAAGTTTTTTGAATCCAAAGGGCACACCATTGTGCCGTCGAGTCCGCTGGTTCCGGCCAATGATCCAACCCTGTTGTTTACCAACAGCGGCATGGTGCAATTCAAGGATGTATTCCTGGGCTTCGATCAACGCTCGTACAAACGGGCAACGTCTTCACAGCGCAGCCTGCGGGCCGGCGGTAAACACAATGATCTCGAAAACGTCGGCTACACCGCACGCCACCATACGTTCTTCGAAATGCTCGGTAATTTCTCGTTCGGCGACTATTTCAAAAAAGAGGCGATCCAGTTCGCCTGGGAATTATTGACCACGGTCTACCACTTGCCGGCCGAAAAATTATGGGTGACGGTGTACGCCGAAGACGACGAGGCATTCAATATCTGGGCGCAAGAAGTCGGCGTGCCGCGCGAGCGGATTGTCCGGATTGGTGATAATAAAGGTGCCCGATACGCATCGGATAATTTCTGGCAAATGGCCGACACTGGACCTTGTGGCCCCTGTTCTGAAATCTTCTACGATCACGGTCCCGAGGTTGCGGGCGGGCCGCCGGGAAGTGCGGAGCAGGACGGCGATCGCTACATCGAAATCTGGAATCTGGTGTTCATGCAGTTCGATCGTGATGCGGCCGGCACGCTTAACCCGCTGCCCAAGCCCTGTGTCGATACCGGTATGGGCCTTGAGCGTTTGGCGGCGGTTCTGCAGCATGTCCACAGTAACTATGAAATCGATCTGTTTCAAAGCCTGATTCGCGGGGCCGCCCGGGAGTGCAATGTCAGCGACTTGAGTTTGCCGTCGTTACGGGTCATTGCCGACCATATTCGAGCGTGCGCGTTTCTGATCGTCGATGGCATCATTCCGGGTAACGAGGGCCGCGGTTATGTGCTGCGTCGAATTATCCGGCGCGCCTTGCGCCACGGCCATAAACTCGGTCAGTCGAAACCGTTTTTCTACCGCTTGGTCGGCGACCTCGACGCGGTCATGGGCGAGGCCTATCCGGAATTGCGGCGTGCTCAGAAGCAGGTTGCCGAAGTCCTCAAGCAGGAAGAAGAGCGTTTCGGCGAGACGCTGGCTAACGGTATGGCCATTCTTGAGACGGCGTTAGCCGGTGGCGCTCGCCAGCTCGACGGCGAAACTGCCTTTCGACTGTACGACACCTTCGGCTTTCCGTTGGATCTGACCGCCGACGTTTGCCGGGAACGTGGCATCAGCGTCGACGAAACCGGCTTTGAAGCCGCCATGACGCGGCAGCGCGAACAGGCCCGCGCGGCCGGCAAATTTAAGCTTGCTGCCGGGCTTGAATACAGCGGCGCGGCCACCCAATTCCACGGCTATGACACGCTTGAATATAACGCCACCATTGTTGGGCTGTTCAAGGAAGGCAGCGCGGTGGCGCGTTTGAACTGCGGTGAGGCCGGGGTGGTGGTGTTGGATCAGACGCCGTTCTATGCCGAGTCGGGCGGGCAGGTCGGCGATTGCGGCGAGCTGGCCGGACTCGCCGATTTGGCAGCACTGCATTTTCGAGTCGACGATACCCAGAAGATCCAGGGCAATGTCTTTGGTCATCACGGCATGGTGCTGGCCGGATCCTTAAATGTCGGCGATTCGCTCGCTGCTCGGGTCGACGTCGCAACGCGTGCGCAAATTGTTCGGAATCACTCGGCAACCCACCTGATGCATATGGCCTTGCGTCAGGTGTTGGGCGAGCACGTGCAACAAAAGGGTTCACTGGTTGATACGGAAAAAACCCGCTTCGATTTCAGCCATAACGCGCCGCTCACAGAAGATCAAATACGCCAGATCGAACGACTGGTGAACCGGCAGGTATTCGCCAATCACGAGACGGTGGCGCGGGTGATGTCGTTTGACGACGCCGTGCGCGACGGTGCGATGGCGCTGTTCGGCGAAAAATACGGCGACTCGGTACGGGTGCTGGACATCGGCTCATCGCGCGAGCTGTGCGGCGGCACCCATGTGAGGCGGACCGGCGATATTGGTCTGTTTAAAATCCTCTCGGAGGGTGGCGTTGCAGCCGGTATTCGGCGCGTCGAAGCGGTAACCGGCGAGCGCGCACTCGACCAGGTGCAGCAAGCGGCGCAAACCATCAGCGGCCTGGCTGCGGCGATGAAAACCGTGCCGGCTGAGATGAGCGGCAGAATTGCGCAACTGATCGAGCACAGCAAGCTGCTGGAAAAGGAGCTGTCGCGACTCAAATCAAAAATGGCCGCTGCCCAGGGCGGTGATCTTTCAACGCAGGCGGTATCGGTCAACGGTGTCAACGTGGTGGCCGCGCTGATGGCCGGCGCCGACCTTAAGACTCTGCGCGAAACCATGGATAGCCTGAAGGACAAACTGAAACCGGCGGCGATCGTCCTGGCTGCGGT
>JANORY010000079.1:0-1604 GCA_031415535.1 Burkholderiales bacterium
GCCCGCGCCGGTGTCGCCTATGTGCCGGAGAGTATGGGCATGTTCTCTGATCTGAGCGTCGAGGAAAACTTGCTGCTGGCCGCGCGAAATGCCCGCAAGAGCGCGCAACTGGACAGCGCGCGACTGGAGCGAATTTTTGCAGCGTTCCCGGCGCTGAAGGTTTTGTGGCAGCACCCGGCTGGTTTGTTATCCGGCGGTCAGAAGCAAATGTTATCGGTCGCCCGTGCAATGATTGAACCGCGAACCTTGCTGTTGATCGATGAACCCACCAAGGGGCTGGCACCGGCAATTATCGAGAACCTGCTGCTTGCCCTGGAACAGTTCAAGCGCGAGCAAACCACGATTCTTCTGGTCGAGCAGAACTTCGAATTTGCCCGCCGCCTCGGCGATCATGTCGCCGTCATGGACAACGGCCGAATCGTTCATCGCTCGAGCATGGCGCAGTTGACCGGCGATGAGGATTTGCAACAGCGCTTGTTAGGACTGTCGCTGGGCGTGGCGCATTGATATGAATCCTTCGCAGACCGATACTGTGACGGACAACCCGTTGAATAGCACGGCGTTCAATGATCTGCCCCGTCGCCAGCTCGACTGGCAGCCCCTGCTGCTGTTGCCAGTGATCGCGTTGCTGGCGATTCCACTGGTAGGAAAATTCTCGACCTGGACCACCTTGACGGTCGCCGGCATTGCGATGGGCATGATTATTTTCATCATTGCCTCCGGACTGACGCTGGTGTTCGGGCTGATGGATATCCTGAACTTCGGCCATGGTGTATTCATCGCCGTCGGTGCCTTTGTGGCCACCACGGTACTGGCCGCTTTGTCGGCCTGGACGCAAACGCCGACGCTTGGCCTGAACCTGCTGGCGGTGGCCCTCGCCATGGTGGCCGCAATGAGCTTGGCGGCGGCGGTGGGCTGGGCCTTCGAGCGACTGATTGTTCGGCCGGTTTATGGTCAGCATTTGAAGCAAATTCTGATCACCATGGGCGCGATGATCATCGGCGAGGAACTGATCAAGGTTATTTGGGGTACCCAAGCCATACCACTACCGTTACCGGAGGCCTTGCGCGGGTCATGGTTGTTCGGCGAGGCGGCGATCGAGCGTTACCGAATCTTTGCCGCGCTGATCGGCGCGCTGGTGCTGGTCGTGATGTTCTGGATTTTGAACCGTACCAAATTGGGTCTGTTGATTCGCGCCGGGGTCGAGAATCGCGAGATGGTCGAGGCACTCGGCTATCGGGTGCGGCACTTGTTTCTGGCGGTGTTCATTGCCGGTTCGGCGTTGGCCGGGCTGGGGGGCGTCATGTGGGGCATGTACCAGCAGACGGTGGTGCCGCAGATCGGCGCGCAGGTCAATGTACTGATTTTTATTGTCATCATTATTGGTGGGCTCGGCTCAACCGGTGGCTGCCTGATCGGCGCACTGCTGGTCGGTCTGTTGGCCAACTATTTCGGGTTCATTGCACCGAAGCTTTCCCTGTTCAGCAATATTTTGCTGATGACTGCGGTGCTGTTGTGGCGCCCGCAGGGGCTTTACCCGGTGGCCAAACGATGACCAGCAGCACGCCGCAACAATCTAGTTGGCTTCACCGTCTGTTGTCCGG
>JANORY010000080.1:0-1152 GCA_031415535.1 Burkholderiales bacterium
GTTGCATGAGAAACTGGCGATCGTGGCGCAGGCCGAAGGCAAGAGTCTGAATACTCTTGCGGAAGAAGCGCTCGCACAAAGAGTAGCTGCGTAAACGCATGCAGGCTAACTTTAAGTTCGACACGGACTAGTTTCAAGGGCAACGGAGACGTCAACGGTCATAAATCGGCGAGTCCGATCGGTATAGCTCTTGCGCAAATTAGGAACAACGCGGGCTCAGGAACGCTGCACGTCGACCCGACGCGCCCAAACTGCCGTTATCGCCCTTGCTTCCCGTACCCATGACCGGCTGACCGTAACCGGTCTAAATCCCAATCGCGCATACAAATTCTGGGCGCGCTCGCCAGCCAATGCGCCGAGAAAAACGGTGTGGCAACCAGCCTCACGCAATTGGTCGGAGAAGGCAGCGATCATCGCGGTTGCAATGCCCCGGCGCCTGGCGGATTGCACGGTGAACAAATCTTCGATGATGCCGGCACCATTCGGGGCGGCGGCACAGGCGCCATAAGCAAGTGCTTCGCCGCCCTGCTTCGCCAGATTGAACTGACACGCAGGACTTTTGGCTCTGTAGGCCGCGACCATGGCTGCGCTGATGTCCGGTGAAATGTCGAGTCCGCCGGTTCGCAGGCCTTCGGCATGATCGGCGATGACGAGCTGGAGCAACCGCTCCCAATCGGCGTCCGTTGTGACAGGATACAAATCGATCGCAGTGCCACGATCCGTGAGTTCACCGTGCAACGCCATCTGAATCGTCACCGGTCGCTCAACGTAGCCTTCCAGCGCCAGGCGGGCCAGACACGCATCGGGCGTGAAAGTATCCGTGTGAACGACCCGCCAACGGGTGTGGGCGAGATGTTGGTCCATCGCCTCGAACACTTCGTCCATTGCGATGTCACTTTGCGCAGTCACCTCGTCGGCATGGTTCGAATCCCAGACTTCCGGTCGCGATGGATTGGCGACGATGTGGCAATGCGGTGTAACGATCTGCACGTTACCCAATCGGCAATGCCAGCAGTAGGCCTCGGCGATCGTTCGAGTCTGGTCGTTCGGTGTCATGGGGCGACGGCAGTCAATTGACTTGATTGCTCTCTGCTTTTACATTTTGGGCTGATGGACTTCGATGACGTTGCCGTCCGGGTCCTGCAGAAATAC
>JANORY010000081.1:0-1531 GCA_031415535.1 Burkholderiales bacterium
CGCACTGCATGCCGCGATTGATGATGTTCGGCGGGCCGACCGCGCTTGTGCCGTACTTGGCTTGATCGGATCGATCAATGTGCCGATCATTTATTTCTCGGTCAAGTGGTGGAATACGTTGCACCAAGGGGCCAGTGTGTCGCTGACTGCCGCACCCAAAATGGCAACAACCATGTTAAGTGCCATGCTGATCATGTCGTTTGCCGCCTGGTTCTACACAATAGCGGTGTCACTGGTGCGGCTTCGCAGTATTGTGCTCGAACGCGAGGCCGGTAACGACTGGCTGGCTCCGCATCTGTAATTTGATTAATCATTTCTACGCCTACTTTTAACCCGATCTTCAAGCGCCCCAACAGCTCACCTACTCGCCATGTCTGGTCAACACGCATTTTTCATCATTGGATCCTACGCCGCGTTGGCGATCGCCATCGGCGTTGAACTGTGGGCACTGCGGCGACGCCGAATCGTTGCGCGCGCAACGGCACTTTCGGCGCGGGTTGCAGCCGGCCGTTATGGCCGCTCATCACGTCGTGAGGAACATGCATGAAGCCGCGCCAGCAACGCATGCTTTGGATTGGCGCTGGCCTCGCAGCACTCGGCCTGGCGGTCGCATTAATCCTGAACGCCTTCCAAAGCAACCTGGTGTTCTTTTTTACGCCAACCCAGATTGCCAACGGCGAAGCGCCTCGCGGCAAACCGTTTCGAATTGGTGGCATGGTGGTTGAGGGCAGCCTGAAGCGAAACACCGAAGGCACCGGCGGCAACTTTCAAGTAACCGATACCGCGAAGACGGTCGCCGTCAGCTACAGCGGTATCCTGCCCGATCTGTTCAAGGAAGGTCGTGGTGTTGTGGCACAAGGCGTCATGTTGGCCGACGGCTCGTTCAAGGCCAGCGAAGTGCTGGCCAAACATGATGAGAATTATATGCCGCCCGAAGCAGCCGCCGCACTCAAGCAGGCTGGTGCTTCGGCCGCTGGTGCTGCGGCCGCTGGTGCTTCGGCCGCCGGGAAACCGGCCGGCGCGGCGAAATAAATGCAATCCCTGGGAACACCATGATTCCGGAACTCGGACACTACGCATTGCTGCTGGCACTGTTGTTGTCACTGTGCCTCGGCACTTTGCCGCTGCTGGGTGCCGCCCGTCGCGACAACCGACTGATGGCCAGCGCCCGGCCGACGGCAGTCGCCATCTTCATTCTGATCGCCCTGTCGTTCGCCTGTCTGGCGCAATCGTTCATTGGCAATGATTTTTCGGTGGCGCTGGTCGCACAACATTCGAACCGATCGTTGCCGGTTGCGTTTCAGTTTTCGGCCACCTGGGGCTCCCACGAAGGGTCAATGTTGCTGTGGGTACTGATCATGGCCGTCTGGACTGCGGCGGTGGCGTTTGCCAGCAGCAATCTGAGCAATTCATTGGCCTCGCGCGTGCTGGCGGTGTTGGGTCTTATTCAATTTGGATTGCTGTTGTTCCTGGTGTTGACCTCCAACCCGTTTCAGCGCTTGTTGCCGATACCTGCGGACGGCCGCGACCT
>JANORY010000082.1:0-4522 GCA_031415535.1 Burkholderiales bacterium
GGCACCAAAGAGGGTTGCGCTCAGGGCGATTGTGGTGCATGCGCGGTACTTATTGGTGAATTGCAGCCAGGGCCCGGCCAATTGCGACTACGCTCGATCAATGCCTGTATCAAGCCGCTCAGCGCAATCGATGGCTGCGCGTTGTGGACCATCGAAGACTTAACTGATTCGCAACGCCGGCTGCACCCGGTACAAGCTGCGATGGTTAAATTTCATGGCTCGCAATGCGGCTTTTGTACGCCGGGATTTGTCATGTCGCTGGTGGCGCTTTATGAATCGACGCTACTGACGCACGGCCACGCGCAGCCGCTGTCCCGGGCAGCCGTGCTGGAGGCCATTTCCGGGAATTTGTGCCGCTGCACCGGCTACTTGCCAATTATGAGTGCCGCATTGTCACTGGACGCGGCGACCAGCGTCGCAACTGAATCCAGCGCATGTGACGCCTTGAGCATAGATGCCGGCTTGAGCGCACATGCCGGCTTGTTGAGTGCGCCGATTCAGCTTGAATTGCGAGCGGCGCTGCAATCTGTTGCGCCCGCCCGCCCGTTCCGGCCGCGCCGCTTGAACAGTCTGTTGCGTATCCGAGCACAGTACCCGGATGCGCAGGTTTTTGCGGGTGCCACCGATGTTGGCTTGTCGATCAATAAACAGCACCGCCGTTTCCAGAACACCCTTGATCTTGGTGCGGTCGGCAGTTTGCAACGCATCGAGGTCAAGCGCCAGCAACTGATTATTGGTGCCACCGCGCGTCTAACCGAGGCATTTGAAGTCCTTTGTCGGGAGTGGCCGCAACTGAGCACATTTACGTCAAGATTTGCCGGGTTGACGGTTCGAAACTCGGCTACGCTGGGTGGCAATATTGCCAATGGTTCGCCGATCGGCGACTCGATGCCGCTTCTGATTGCGTTGGGCGCAAGCTTGCGCCTGCAAAGCCTTC
This sequence comes from Burkholderiales bacterium, assembly GCA_031415535.1. Taxonomy (GTDB): domain Bacteria; phylum Pseudomonadota; class Gammaproteobacteria; order Burkholderiales; family Burkholderiaceae_E; genus JANLTP01. The sequence continues at coordinate 938 of JANORY010000082.1, forward strand.
GCGAAGTACGCGAGATGCCGCTGGAAGATTTCTATCTGGGCTTTCGCAAAACGGCGCTGTGCGCTGATGAAATCATCACGGCCGTCTTGATTCCACGCCAGCTCAGTGCCTCCCACACTGCCAGTAACACTACCGGTTCTAACACTCGTCTGCGCGCCTACAAAATATCAAAGCGATTCGAAGACGACATTTCAGCGGTCTGCGTGGCGATTCGGCTTGAGATTGACGGCCAAGGCATGATTCACAGCGCACGAATCGGCGCTGGCGGGGTCGCCGCAACGCCGGCCCGGGCGCTAAGCACCGAGCGCAGCTTGCTTGGACAGCCCTGGTCGCAGGCGAGCTTGGAGCGCGCCGCTCTCACCTTATCCAAGGAGTTCGAACCGATTTCCGATCTGCGTGGCAGCGCGCATTATCGCCGGCAGGTGTTGGGCGGGCTCATGCGGCGGTTTTGGTTTGAGGAGAATGGCCATAGCTTGAGTCTAGAAGATATCGGTCATCTAACAATGAGCGCGTCATGAGGGTCGCGCCGGAGAACGTTGCTGCGGAGATCGTTGCTTCGGCAAGCACCGCCTTGGGCGTATCAATGCCGCACGAAAGTGCCGTCGCGCAGGTGTGTGGACAGGCACTTTATGTCGATGATCTGCCCGAGCTGAACGGCACCCTGTACGCAGCACCCATCCTGAGCCGCTCGGCGTGCGCGCGTTTGCTGTCGATTGACGATCGGGCAGCACGCGCGCTGGCCGGCGTGGTCGAGTTCGTCTACGCCAGCGATCTGACGGGTGAAAATGTTCTGGCGAACTTTTCGCACGACGAACCCATTTTGGCCGCAGGCCAGGTGAACTACGTCGGTCAGGTGGTCGGCCTAGTGGTCGCGCGCTCGCATAAGATTGCCCGCCAGGCAGCCGCATTGGTAGCACTGGAGCTGCAGGAACTGCCCGCCGTCTTGAGCATTGATGATGCACTGGCGCAGCAGCATTGGGTGCTGCCGCCGGTTACCTTAGCGCGCGGCGATGCCGGTGCCGCGATCGAGCGATCCACCCACCAGCTTTGCGGCGAGCTCGAGGTCGGTGGTCAGGAACATTTTTATCTCGAAGGCCAGATCGCCTATGCGCAGCCCCAGGAGCAGGGTCAATGGCTCGTCTACTCATCTACCCAACATCCGGGCGAAGTACAGCACTGGGTCGCGCACGCGCTCAAGATTACCTTGAATCAGGTTCGCATCGAATGCCGGCGGATGGGCGGCGGCTTTGGCGGCAAGGAAACCCAGGCCGGTCAATTGGCCGTCTGGGCAGCGCTGGCGGCGCGCAAGACCGGCACGGCGGTGAAGTTGCGTTTTGATCGCGATGATGATTTTTTGATTACGGGCAAACGGCATAACTTCAAGTATTGGTATCGCGTAGGGTTTAATTTGGACGGCCAGATTCAGGGCCTGGATCTGAAGATGGCCAGCCAGTGCGGTTATTCGGCCGACCTTTCCGGACCGGTCAATGACCGCGCAATTTTTCACGCCGACAACGCTTATTTTCTGGAGCATGTCCGCATTGAGTCACTGCGCTGCAAGACCAATACCCAATCAAATACTGCCTTCCGGGGATTTGGTGGCCCGCAGGGCATGATCATCATCGAAAATATCATCGAAGACATTGCCCGGCGGCTCGGCCGCGATGCGCTCGATATTCGGCAGCGCAATTTTTATGGTGTACACGAGCGCAACCTGACTCATTACGGTATGACCGTTACCGACAACATTCTTCAACCGCTGCTTGAACGGCTGATTAGCAGCAGTCAATATCGCCAGCGCCGGGTGTTGCTCAAGGACTGGAACCGGCGCAGCCCGGTACTCAAGCGTGGACTGGCAATCACTCCGGTCAAATTCGGCATTTCGTTTACCGCGACGCAATTTAATCAGGCCGGTGCCCTGGTCAATGTCTATCTCGACGGCAGCGTTCAGGTTAATCACGGTGGTACCGAAATGGGCCAGGGTCTGCACACCAAAATTGCTCAGATCGTCGCCGATGAGTTGGGTCTGCCAGTCGGCCGCGTGCTGGTCAGCGCCAGCGATACCAGCAAGGTGCCGAACGCCTCGGCAACTGCGGCGTCGGCCGGTACCGACCTGAACGGGCGCGCCGCCCAGAGTGCCGCGCGGACCATCCGGCAACGGCTGGTCGACTATGTTGCGGGGCGCGATCACATCGCCCCTGAGCTGGTTCAATTCAGTGATGCGCAGGTCCGCTCCGGTGCGCGCAGCCAGAGTTTCACCGAACTCGTCAACGAAGCGTACTCGGCGCGGATTCAGCTTTGGTCGGACGGGTTTTACAAGACGCCAAAAATTCACTACGACAAACACACCTTGAGCGGTCGGCCGTTCCTGTATTTTTCCTACGGTGCGGCCTGCTGCGAAGTTGTCATTGACACGATGACCGGTGAATCCAGGGTAGTGGCGGTCGACATCTTGCATGACGTCGGTCGATCGATCAATCCGGCGATTGATATCGGTCAGATTGAAGGTGGTTTTGTGCAGGGCATGGGCTGGCTCGGCAGCGAGGAATTGGTCTGGAATGAGCGCGGCGCGTTGACCACTCACGCCCCTTCGACCTACAAGATTCCGACCGCTCACGATGTTCCGGAACACTTTGTGGTCGAACTCTATGGAGAACCCAATCCGGAGGATTCAATCTATCGCGCCAAGGCGGTCGGTGAGCCACCGCTGATGCTGGCGATTGGCGTTTTTCAGGCGGTTCGCGACGCAATCGCAGCCGTTGCAGCCGATGAGCGCGCCATAAGCTTGCGCGCACCGGCCACCCCGGAAGCAATACTGGATGCAGTCCTGCGGGTCCGTGCACCCCATGCGTCGACACGCCGCGAGGCTACGGCGTGAATGCGCTGCGCGATTGCGCGGCACGCTGGTGGGCTGCGGCGACGCCGACGATCCGCTGTTCGATCACGGCAACCCGCGGTTCGACGCCGCAGGCGAGCGGTGCGAGCATGCTGGTCTGCGCCGATCAGATCGCCGGCACCATTGGCGGCGGCAATCTGGAGTGGCAGGCGATTGCACGCGCTCGAGCATTGCTGGTCGATGAGCATTTCACCTGGGTTGAAGAGCGACAGATTCTGGGCGCCAATCTGGGACAGTGTTGTGGTGGCTCGGTACAGCTTCGATTCGAGCGGCTCAACCCGGTGATGTTGACCGACTGGCCCGACGAGTCCGCGTTGTTTGAGCTGCATCTGTTTGGCATGGGTCATGTCGCCGATGCATTGGTCGGTGTGTTGTCGACTTTGGGCTGCGTGATTCACTGGCATGATGAGCGCCCTGAATTTGTCGCGATGCGCAGCCGGCAATGGCAAGCCAGAAGCATTCGCGCCGAATTACAGTTTCATGATGATCTGCAGCCACTGGTCGGAAATCCCCGCACTGCCCTTGACCGTATTGCTGGTGACCGAGCCCAACCTGCCGATGGCAACCTGCCCAAATTTGCGCTGATCATGACGCACAGCCATGCACTCGACTTCGATCTGTGTCGGGCGCTGCTGACCAGCGATGCATACCAGTTTGTTGGCCTGATCGGATCAATGCCAAAACGCAGC
>JANORY010000083.1:0-6417 GCA_031415535.1 Burkholderiales bacterium
CAAAAAACTGCGCAACGGGAACGTGCTGAGATCATTGGCTGCCAAGCCTGGGAACACCAGTACCGGATGGCCGTCGCCGTGCGGCAGGCGCATCAGCAATGGCCAGGCGGCAAAGGTTGCCGCGAGCTCCCACGGCGCTCGGCCTTCCAGCAGCATCATCCAGGCGGGTGGCGCTTTGATCGTAGCGTTCAGGGCGCAACCCAAGTCTTGCTTTTTACTTCGCGATGTCATTAGATGCAGACTAACCAAAAACGCCCGAAGTACCAGCAATTAAGTCGCAGTCTTTGGAACAAATGTTGCAGACAAGCTGCGAAAAAATTCAGAAAGACCGGGACCTGCGCGTTGATGGCCTTAAAGGACCGGCGGCAAGCCATCGATCGGCAGAATATGGGCCATTGCGCTGATCCCGGACGCTGCCAGACCATCGCTCGAGTCCCGGCTAATGCTGGGTTCCTGGCTAGTGCCGGAGTTCTGGCTGGTGCCAGGGTGCTCTACGCCGACACTGTTCGATGCAACCGGCAAATCGACGATGACCGCGACGGTGGTCACCGGGCTGACATTGCCAGCTCGATCCGTGGCAATGACCTGGAACAAGTGTGGCCCGCCCGCCGGTAACTCGATTTGTGCTGTCACGCACCAGGAGCCGTCCGCGAAGGTGGTTGTGCTCAGAACTTCGCCGGTCGGACTGGTAACGGTGATCAGCTCATCCGCAGCGGCGTGATAACCGGAGATGGTCGGCTTGTTCGTTTGTGTATGCCCGTTGACGGTCGCGCCATTGGCATAGGCCGGATCGAGCATCGCTTGCGGCACGGCCGGTGCGCTGCTGTCCAGTCTGAGGATCAGGATGCTGGCGGGTCCCGCGTTACCAGCCGCATCGGTCACGTTGAAATGAAACTCCTGGGCTCCTGAACCGGGCAGGGCGATCGCCGGCGTTACGCCCCAAGTGCCATCAAGGCCAACCACGGTCGGCAAGATTTCACCGGTCGGAGTGGTCACGCGAATGCGGTCACCCGGACTGGCGCTAACGCCAAACAGGCTCGGCGTGGTGTCGTTGGTTAGATTGTCGCCAGCCGCGCCGCTGTCGCTGCTGGGTCGAAGCAGCGCTGTGATCGCTGACGGCGCGGTGGTGTCAATAATGATCGGAACCGAAACTGAAACCGTCGCTCCGTTTACATCGACCGACCTGACGCTGATTTTTTGCGGTCCGCCCTCGGCCAGTGCTGAGTTCAAGGTCAGACGCCATTGCCCATCGTCGGCAACGTTTGTGCTCAGCAGCTCGCCGGTGGCGGTGGCCACAGTAACGCCCGCGCCCGGCTGGCCGGTGCCCAACAGGGTGGGCCGGGTGTTGTTGGTGATTGAGTCACCCCGGGTACCGGAATCGGAGCTCGATGCGATCGATGCGCTCAACACCACCAGTGGCGTGATCGAAACGGGCAGGAAGGTCGGCGAACTGATGTTACCGGCCGCATCGGTCGCGGTAATCACGAAGCTACGTGGCCCGCCGGCAGCCAAGTCAATCGCCGGGGTCACTGCCCAGGTTCCGTCGGCGGTAACGGTCGTGGTGAGGATCTCGCCAGTCGGGCTGACCACTTGAATCTGATCACCGGGCGTCGCGTCGGCGCCGGATACGGTTGGGGTCGCATCGGCTGTGACCGGATTAACTGCGAAGACCGACGGCGTGGAAGGGGGTGCCTTATCGATTGAAAAGTTCTGAACTGTTTCGGCGCGAACTCCTTGCACATCCACCGCGACAATCGTCACGGCGTAGCGACCGTCGGCCAGGCCGGACAAGGTGTCGGCGGGCAGTTGCCAGCTTCCGTCTGCTTTAAGGGAAACTGATCCGACCGGTACTTCGCCAATGACGGTAATGCCGTCTAGCGCGAGTTGTTTGATGCTGACTGAAATCTGCGTACCGGCGCTGATGCCACGACCGCCAATCGTCGGTGCTTCGGCGGCTTCGCGCGCATTGATGACGTTATCACTTGTGACCGAATCGGCCATGCCGATCGAATTTGAACGGCCACCCGCAGTCGGTGCAGTCGAGTTATTGCCACTGCCGATGCCGGCGGCCGCGTTGTTGCTGCCGCTACCGCCTCCATTACCGCCGCTGGTGCCCGCTATGGCACCTGCCGCTGAAACACCGGCAATCGCCGACCAGGGAATGGCCGCAACCGGCGCCAAACCCACCAGGTTACTGGCGCCGGCACCGGCCAGCGTGTCAGCCAGGTTCGCGTCATCGATATCAGCGATTCGAACCGCGCCGGGGCGATCGATGTCATGCAAGGTCGGTTCGATCAGATCGATCAGGCGCAGCCGGTTGATCTGACTCTGGCCCTGCGTCGGCATTGTTGCTTCACTGTCCGGTATTTCGCTGCCGACGCGGGTGTGCTCAAGCATCGATTCGTCGGTAGCGTCATCGGCGAATTCCGGGTTAACAAGGGTAACTTGCGCCAAAAGCAGTTTTGCCGACTTCGATGTTGTGGACCTTGAGGTAAGCGAATGTGCGGCTGCGACTGGGGCAAAGGGCTGCCCGAAGCCTGCCACGACCGGTTGCGGGCGAACGAGATGACCGACTATTTCCGTCGATGTCGGCTGAGCAGGTTGATGAGGCTGCGCCGGGGGAGTCGGTTCTGCCTGAATTGCCATACGGCGGTCCTACGTTTTTGGCTGGTACATCCGCGACTTTTTCCTATATTGAGTGGTCGGTACATGAACACCTGATGCCCGGTGCGGTAAAGCGGATCGCTGGTGATCAAAATGTCTGCGAAAACCGACATCAGGCAATCGCGATGCCGCCACGGGCGATAGCCGAGAAGTTGATCGATCTAGGACTTCGCTCTAGTCCATGTGGTTCATTGTTTGCCAGGTGGTTCAAGGCTCATACTGCGCCGGATTAATTTCGTACTTATGGCTAATTCGTTGGAACCCTCGCCTCAAAAAAAGAAACTGCGTGACGTCCAAAAACTCTTTCGTCGCTATTCAATCAGTTTTGCAAGGTCCGACGATGGGTTTCAATCGTTGGGATTTCAGGTCAATAATGGCCGGACAGGGGCAAACCCTATATGACAAAGTCATGAACGAAATCCCGAAATCGGCTCGGGCGAGCTCAAATGTCGCGCTTAGATTTCTCCGTCAACAGCCGCTCGCTCGGTGGAGTCGACCGAAGGCCAGTGCCCTTGGCGATCATCTTTACGTGATACGATTTAAGGACGATAGTAGCAAGCAGCGCCGTTTCTTCGATTTTGCAGAACCTGCTAATCACTGTTTCGTGATTTGTCTTTATAGATTTGAAAAAGATGGGAAATATCAACCTGCCGACTATCTCGTACGTGTTCGTGAAACCCAACGCGACCTCGGCGCAAACATTGTCAATCGGACAAAATCAATACTTCTCTAGCTTGACATTTGATCGAATCCAGCAGTTTTATGTTGGGATGCCTGACCATTGGCATGACGCCGAATATCGATGCGCGTTCATGAGGTCAACTATCGATGAGGGTTTGGCATGGCAAATCCGGGTAAATCGTGAACAGCGCGGACTTAGCCAAAAAGGTTTGGCCCAGCTCATGGGTACAAGGCAGTCGGCGATTTCCAGATTGGAAGATTCTGAGGTGGCAAACCCAACAATCGAAACTCTGTTAAAGGTTGCAGAGGCTTTCGATTGTGCACTTATCGTCCGATTCGCTCCTTACTCGGAACTCTGGAGTCAGGTAGGCGACCTGTCGTCCGAGCGACTTTACGCGGCTCCGTTCAGTTCGGAAGTGCCTGCAATAGGGATTACTAATGGTTAACGAAAATAGGCAAGCCGAGTTCACAGTTAACGCTTCGGTGGCGTCCGGTCCAATGCCGCTAACATTTGCCGACGCAGTCGCGAACATTCAGTACGGTCCGTTCACGTCCAAGGTGTTCTTGGCAACTCAATCAACCCCGAATCAATTTGTTACAACAGCCTGTGTCGTTCTACCGACCATTGCACTAGTTCAATTGGCGAAGCTGCTCTCGGAGCAATTAAATGATGTTGATATGAAAGCGCATTTCCAACATCACTATAGCGAACTGATCCGATCCATGAATAGCGACGCCTAAGAATCGTCACTTGAAATCGTACCGAATTTGCGTACTTAGCGGGTACCAGCAACAGAAGTGAAAAAACGCCGCGAAACCGAAGTCTGGCGGCGTTTGACCTAAGGTTTTAAAACTTAAGCGATATTTTTGGTAGGCCGTGCAGGACTTGAACCTGCGACCAACGGATTAAAAGTCCGCTGCTCTACCAACTGAGCTAACGACCCCTGGCAAGCCTTCGATTATATGACGGCGGCGCTGACCGGGTCAAACTGGGTGAAGCGACGAGCAAGCAGAGGACCGACAACTCAAGCTATTTCTTCGGCATTTTGCCGGCGCCTTGCATCACTTCATTGACATTCATTCGAATGCCGCCGGGTAACTCCATGTCGCCGGGTTTCCAGCCGCTCGGACAGGCACCCGCCCATTTGGCGTCGAGGACCGTTTTTGAGGTCGCTTTGCCGTAGATCGGCGGGGTGAAGCGACTGTCAATTTCGGTCTGGAACTTTGACTGAAAATCGCCCTTGGTCATTGAGCGCGTAGCAACCACCGAGTTGCCGAACTTGCATTCTTGCTCGAACAGGTAAGTGTTGCCGTCGCGTTTTTGGGTGCCGGGTTTGCATTCTGGATTCATGCCTTGGCCCATCTGCTGCATCTGCTTGTCGGTTTTTTCGTCGACGCAGTGTTTTGCGAGCTTGGGTGGGACGCCGTCCATGGTCATGTTCACCTCCCACAAACCGGGCTTCCTTGGCGGAAAATCCTGGGCCAGGGCGGATGTCGAGAACAGGCTGGCGAGCAAAACGCTGAGGGCGGTGGAAGCAAGTGCTCGAAGGGTCATGATAATCTCGTCGTTGGAAATGTTGTGCGTCAAAGATGTTGAGCTTCAAAAACGTTGAGCATAAAAGAGGTAACGCTTTAAGCACTACAACAGGATACTTTTTATGGCCGCATTCGCGAAGATCGAATTATTTACTGATACTGATGGCCGTGCCCGCTTTCGTGAGTCTGCCATTGCACTCGAAAACGGTACGGCACAGTCAATGCTTTCCGAATTATTTGCCTCGGGCGGTTATCAATTGCGTGAAAGCCCGGTCGGCTTTCGCAGCCAGTTCCATTGCACCGGCGCTCCGCAATGGGTGTTTATTTTGCGCGGACTGATGAGAATCGGCCTGCAAGATGGCAGCTCCAGAATATTCGGACCTGGTGAGCATTTTTATTCTGCGGATTTTTTGCCGGCCAATGTCACGTTTGATGCCAGCGTTCATGGCCACTGGAGCCAGCAAGTAGGCCCGGACCCACTCGTCACCTTGTTCGTTCGCGCCTGAGTAGTCATCGAAATGGGCCAATGCGGATGCGTCAACGCTGATAGGGCCCCGCCGATTGGTCAACCCCGATTGGCCAACGCCGAAATTCACGCCATGCGCTCAATGCGCCAGATCTGATACTTCATCGCGGCCACGGCACCGGCAATGATCGCCAGAAAGGCAATCACCGAACCTAGTGCCAAGGTCGACAGACCCGATAAGCCTTGGCCAACCGTGCAGCCCAGCGCGGTCACGCCGCCCACGCCCATTAGCGCCGCGCCGACCAGATGATTGGCGGTGTCTTCAGTTTCTCGGAAGCCTTCCCAGCGGAACTGGCGGGTGGCCAGCGCGTAGCAGGCCGAGCCGGTGATCATGCCCAGCGTACTGGCAATGCCGATGGTGACCAGTTTGCTTTTGTCGCTCCAGAACATCAAGAGGTCGAGCGTGTAGGCGATCGGCGCAACGAAGGACAAGGATTCAGGGCGACCTGAATTGGTCGCGATGAAGGCTTCTTCCAGGGTTTTCGGATGTTCGCTGACGTATCCCAGGTGGCCCGAAATAAACCAGATGGCGACGATACCCAGACCGACACCCACGCCGCCCAACACCGAATCGCGCTGTCGAAACTCGGCGCTGGCAAAGCAGAATGCCAACAGGCCTGCACCGATCAATACACCGCAGATCCAGCGCATACTGGCGAGTGCACTGGCCTGACCGCCGGCCAACAGGCGTGGTAGATCTTGTCCGTTGGTAAAGATCACTTGGACCGCGTCGACGCTGCCGACACGCCAGACACCGAACACGCCGCGCAGGGTCATGAAGGCAAACAAGCCGAGCACGACAAACACCACCAGTGACTTCAGCGAACCGGCACCCAAGCGAACCAGGGTCTTGCTGCCGCAACCTGAAGCCAGAACCATGCCGAAGCCGAACATCAGTCCGCCGACGATATTGGAGAGCCAGCTCAACGCCGGTTGGGTATAGAACGATTTCGACAAATCGAGCCAACCAACGGCGGCCAGCGCCTGCGTGCCGACTATGGCGACCGCGA
>JANORY010000084.1:0-5330 GCA_031415535.1 Burkholderiales bacterium
GCTGGCGACCGCAGCGAGCGTCGAGGGGTTTATCGGCTTCGCGGTCGGCCGGACCACTTTCTGGGATGCCTTAACCCGCTACCATGCACGCACTTTGACGCGCAACGCGGCGATCGTACAGATCGCCGGGCGCCTGCGCGAGTGGGTCGATGAATTCGAGCGCGCCCGTCGCTTGAGCAGCTAGGCATCGACACGCTGCGCAACATATCCATTGATCAAGTGCAAAAGGCCAACTCCTCAAATTTTTCCGGTTTAGGCTTCAACCAGGAATCAATAATCGGTGCCAATTCGCCTCGATGAGTACGATCAATAATTGGCGACATAGATAGACATTTAGCCGCCCTGACGCATCCGATTGTGGTCATGCGACGGTCTTTTTGGGGCCTTCTTTGCGGAATTCTTCTCTTTGGCGCACGCGGTTTTCATGCCACTCGCGCCTCGCTCTGCGGCGTGGTCATGGCGATCAGCACATTCAACCTTCTTCGTCGATTTATCTGCCGCAGGAGTTTCCTTGGTCTTGTCCTGCGCATGCAAAGGACTGCTGATCGCCAACGCGATGGTCAAAAGTATACGCAGGTAGGAGGTATTCATGATTTGGCCCGATTCTCAGGAAATGATTCAAGCAAGGATGCGCTGTTACATCAGACTTCTGAGCGACAACGACTGCAATCGTAAAGTAAATCCAGCCCATTTTTTCGGTGTCAGGCAAGTGAATTATCTGGCGCACGCTGGCTATCTGTGTTGATAAAAATCAACTTCGTCCAGTGTCAACACTTATGAACTGCACAGTGCCCAGTCGGCGTGAAACGCAATTCTGCTGTGCGCCAGCGTACGCTAGTCAACGGCTACTACGATCGCGGGTAATGTGTGGCAACGTACAGACAAGAGAAGTTTGTGCATGCATGCTGGCCGCAGGAGTCGCGAAATGTCCAGGATCATCTCCAAGCCGAAAACCCCAGGAACGAATGCGCCGGACTCGAAGGACGAACACGAAGAGTTCATGTTGTCGGTGCCGAGGTTCGAGGAGATGCTGGTCAACGCGGGCATCAAGCTTTTGAAGTACTACCTCGACATCGGCAAGGGCGAACAGACGCGGCCGCTGGCCGAGCGCAAGAGCGATCCGCTCAAGCAGTGGAAAAGTAGCCCGGTGGACGCGGTTGCGATCAAGCACTGGAAGGCGTACTCCGATAGCCGCGACGCGATGTTGCTGCGCACGCATACGGCAATCGCACCCTGGCGCGCTGAAGCTAGTTGAAAGGATCACCATGAAAAGAACCATCAACGAGGTCGGCGAACTCGCCGACGACGTGTCGGACTTGCTGAAGCGGCTGTTTCGTGGTTTTAACGAAAGTCTGGCGATGCGCCTGTGGAACGGTGCTACCTTGCGGCTCGGCGCAACAGGCGCGCTCGACACGGAACCGCGTTTCACGCTGGTGTGCCGTAACCCGAGTGTAGTTCGTTCGATGGTGCTGGGCCGTGATCCGCTGCGTCTGGCGGAATCGTACTTTCAGGGCGGCATCGATGTCGAAGGGGATTTCTTCGCTGCGCTGCGCCTGAAGGATCATCTGCACACCATTCGCCTGACGTTTCGAGATCGATTGGGTGCGCTGTTCAGCGCGCTTTCTTTGCCCTCAAGCGCAGCCGCATTTTCGAAGCCGGCGAGCCGTCGGACAGCGCATCACGGCCGAGCCGTCAAGGTCCATTCGAAGACCGAGAACCGGCAATCGATCCAGTTTCACTACGACGTATCGAATGAGTTCTACGCCCTCTGGCTAGACAAGGCGATGGTGTACTCCTGCGCTTACTTCGAGTGGTCCGATCAAGGTCTTGAACTGGCTCAGCAAGCCAAGCTCGAGCACATCTGTCGAAAACTTCGACTGCGAACGGGTGATCGCTTGCTCGACATCGGCTGCGGCTGGGGCGCCTTGATCATCCATGCCGCCCGGCACTACGGCGTGCATTCTCACGGCATCACGCTCAGCGGCGAGCAACTGAGCCTGGCGCGCCAGCGCATCGCACAGGCCGGACTCGCAGATCGCGTGACCGTCGAGTTGCGTGACTACCGTGATCTTCAGGGCGATTCGGTGTACGACAAGGTTGCCAGTGTCGGTATGATCGAGCACGTCGGGCTGAAGAACCTGCCGGTGTATTTTTCAACCGTTCACCGCTTGCTGAAACCCGGCGGTCTGTTCCTCAATCACGGCATCACGCATGACGTCGAGGGATGGAACAAAACCTCTTCGACTGAGTTTATCAATCGCTATGTATTTCCCGACGGCCAGCTCGACACCGTAAGTAACATCCAGCGCGGCATGGAGCGCGCCCGATTTGAAATCGCGGATGTGGAAGCCCTGCGCCCGCACTACGCGCTGACGCTCAGGCATTGGGTGGCGCGCCTCGAACAGAACCATGAGCAGGCGCTGCAGTTTGTCAGTGAATCGACCTTTCGTGTCTGGCGCCTGTATATGGCAGCATCTGCTCTCGAATTCGAGGCGGGAGAACTGGGTATCTATCAAGTGCTGGCCAGCAAGCGTGCCGGGGTTGACGCCTCACCGACGCTGACGCGGCGTCACGTCTACTGCGATATTGAAGGGCGGGTAGACGCGACATGCCGATCGCATAACCCGGCCGATCGCCCTGCTGATTGTTAGCCACACACTGTCAGTCACGCACTTCCAGCCACCATCGTCCGAGAGTTCCATGAACGCAGCAATTGCCCGCACGTCCACCGCCACCCGGTCGGCTGAGTCGCCGGCACTGCATCTCGCGCAATTGATCTGGTTGGCCGCCGCTGTGTTCGTGGTGTCCGCTGGCTACGGCGCGCTGATGCCGGTGCTGCCAGGCTGGCTCGGCTCGATGATGCCCGGCGCCAGTGCGAATGAAATTTCGCGTCACGTCGGCTTCTTCAGTGGCGTCTACGCGGCCGGCGTGCTGGTCGGCGCGCTGCTGTGGGGCGTCTTGTCGGATCGCGTTGGGCGGGGCCGGATCCTGTTCATCGGGCTCATCGGCTACGTGGCGACCCTCCTCCTCATGCTCATCCCGACACTGACGGGTCTGTGGGGGCTGTACCTCCTGCGCGGCGCGACCGGCTTTTTCGTGGCGGCCGTCGTCCCTGTGGTTTCGGCGCTGGTCGCTGAACACACCCCCGAGGAAAAGCGTGCCCGCCGCTTCGCGTGGCTGAGCGCCATGTCCTTGCTCGGATTTCTGTTCGGGCCGACGTTAATCCAGGTGGCCGATGGAGTTGGACTGTTGGCAGGCATCGGTCCGGTCACTGCCGCGACCTCGGCGCGGACCGTGATCGTTCTGTCGGCGGTGCTCGGCGCCGTGATGATGCTTGGGCTGACCCGGGCGCTATCGGCACTGCGCGCGCCTGAATTGGTCGCGCCGATGATTTCGAAAACTGGCGTCGAAGGTCATACGGTGGCCTTGTGTTGGCTCGTCGTCATGGTGACACTCGTGCTATCGGGCTTTGAGGTGGGAATCGTGCTGCAGGGGCAGCATCACGCCGACATGTCGACACGAAGTGTCGCGATCATGTTCGCGGAATGCAGCTTGGTAATGTTGTTCGTCAACGCCGCTCTCTTTGTCACTGGAATGCTGGAGAAGGTGTCGTCACGCATGCTGATTGCCGCAGGCCTGGTACTGGCGGGCGCCGGGCTGGCCGTGATGGCTTGGCACAGCGCCGAGAACTGGTTGTATGTCGGCATCGCCCTGACGTCCGGTGGAACGGGTTTGGTGCTGCCGGTCGTCGCTTACCTCGCCGCCGGCGTGCCACAACAAAAGCTCGGCGCCACGATGGGTGCCTTGGCCGCAGCCTCCGGCCTCGGGCAGACACTGGGATCGTTCCTAAGCGGGTGGCTCTTTGGTGCCATCGCACTGCGCAGTTTTGCGCTACTGATATTGCCGCTCGGGGTGATGCTCGTGTTGCTTGTTCTGCGGCCGGTTTGGTGGTCGGGTCAGCGAGGTCGACTGCCGTGACGCCGAGGCGCCAAGCCGTTCAGCATTGTTTGACGAATATCAAAGCCTCCTCGCGGCTCGGGCCTAACATCAAGCGATGTATAGCCTGATGCGGCGCAGGAGCGTTGCGCAGTTGCGAACCGACGCATGAATAAGCAAATGTCGCGCTGAGCCATATTCCGATCTCACCATTAGCTCGAGTCTCGTCATCGCATCGAGCAGCAAGGGCTTGTTCCGGTCTGCATCGGTGGACATTTGGTTGTGCCGTAAGAGCAGAATACACAACAATCTCCAGCCTTCGGACGCAATATCGATCCACAGTTCGTACATTCGTAGAACCACTGGCACGCGTCGGTCGGCATCGTCTCTCGCCTCGCATGACCGCACCCGGGGCAGGTAAGGTTCGATTCCAGAATGGGTGCATTCACGTCAATGTACCGGCTTCGCCGACTCCGAGTGTGAACAAGCGCTGCTCCATTAACTGGCCGGCGTTCATGTGCGAAGGATGCCCACAGCGAGGTATCCGGTGCCCATATGATAGCGCTCGACGACGTGAAAATCGCGGCACCACGGCGCGAGGGGTGCTCACGGCTCGCGTAATCCGTGCCAGGTCGTCAGGTAGTTTCGCGCCCGCCACAGTACCCACGCATTCACCGGTGCGCCCCACCCGGGCAACAGACAAAGCCCGGCCAAGGCAATTCGCGCATTCGGGCGTGCCTGCGCGAACAGATTGGCCAATGCGCGCGGATTTTGCAGTACGTCGTGTGTGTAGCAGAAGATCATCGCGTCCGCCGCCCGCGTCGACTTGAATTCCTCGGCCGGTGCGTATTGCACCTGGATGTTTTGCGCCGTGCCGGCCGCGACGCGAGCCGACGCTACCATCTCCGGCGATTGCTCGATGCCGACCACGTGGCCGCGAGAACCGACATGCAATGCCAGCGGGTTCAGGATGGCGCCCGCCCCGCACGCCACGTCGAATGCAGGTCTGCACGAACGCTTGCGGCCCGTCATGACGGGCCACAGTGGAACAGCGCGGCTCACAATGCCTGTTCACTCGACTGGAAAGTGCAGCGCAAACGAAGTCGAGCCACCCACGTCATTTCGCGTGCTGGCAGCCGTTGCAGCGCCGCCATGCGCTTGAGTGATGGTCTTGACGATCGCTAGACCCAAACCCGTGCCGCCGTCTTCGCCGCTGCGCGAGGGATCCATTCGCACGAAGCGCTCGAACACTCGGTCGAGTTGATCCGGCGCGATGAACGAGCCTTCATTGGTCACGGTGAATCGGATGCCCGGTGCGTTCGATTCGATGGTCACTTTGACCGTTGTTCCGGGCCTGGCATGTCGAATGGCGTTGCTCAACAGGTTGGTCATGG
>JANORY010000085.1:0-3304 GCA_031415535.1 Burkholderiales bacterium
CGTTGTGCGCGGCACTGCCGATTTGCCAGGCCGACTTCTCACCGAACCAGTAGCTCACCACCCGCTCATCCGGATAGACCAGGCAAGCAACCTGATGTCGAATCCAGGTGTCGATCGCTGCATAAGCACCCTCAGCAAATGCCGTCCAGGCAATCTGTGCGCGGTACTCGGTCGCCAGTATGTGATCGACATCGAGCAGCGCGGTTTGCAAGGTCGCACCGCGCCAGCGATGGCTGCGAGTAATCAACGTGCAGTTTGACTCCTGTAAGTCTGGCCGGAGATTCAGGCGTTGCGCAGTGGCCGACCAGCGAGCATCGCGTAGCGCCTGGAAGCGCTGGATCGCTAACTCACCCATCGCCGCTTGCGGCAGATAAGGCTGCAATCGCCACAGTTCCTTGAACGGCATATGGGTTTGATGATTCAAAGGCAGATCGAGCACCGCCTGCGCGCGCTGCTTGAAGTTACTGCCCAGATCGTCAAACGGATCGAGCGGTGGATCGCTGCTGACTTCCAGGTAGGTGCGCGGCAATTCAAGCCCCAGGCCGTGACGCAAATAAGCCAGCGCCGGCTTGGCCAAAACCGTTACCCACTCGCGTTGTGATGTTTCGGGCCGGATAACGGCCGGTGCCTTCGCTGGCACGGGCACGCCCGCCAGGCGTGTAACAGCCGTGGAAGCGGGGCCGCTCAATCGCTGCGCAGCCTGGAAGGCGTGACCGTCGTAGCCGGGTCTTTGGGGGTCGGCGAAGACCTGCGGCGAAAACCGCAGCAACGGCTGCTCGATTACCGCAAAATCTGACTGAGCAACTTGTGCCTGCACATAGGCTAACAATTCCTCGACTAACAGCGACGGATTCAGGACTTCGTTGCTGCGCATGTCATGGCCGTCAAACAGCAAGATGAAGCGATCCGAGCTCAGGCCAATCGCTTGCAGAAACGCGCCTCGATCAATGATGGCGGGCGAGAAGTCACCGAAGCGCGGTTGCGCTTGAATCAGATCGAACTCAAGGGCCGGTTTGTGCCTCGGGAATGCCCGATCGGACATGCCCAACCAGGCAGTTACTCGTGCTGGCACGGAACCGAGGGCATCGATCGAGGAAAAGCTCATCGCACTGCCCGGGCGAACCGCTGATTGTGCTGCGGGCTGCGCCTCGTCGAGCAGGCGCACAAACGCGCCAAGACTCAGTCGAGCGGCGGACTCATGGTCGTCGTTGCCGGCACGCGCCGCTTGCGCGGCGAGGGCTTGCAAACCATCCAGCAGCATCAGCCGCGCCGCGCTGGCCGCCGTCGATTCGAACCAGAGCTCGACCTCGTCGGCGGCAATGCCGCACCACTGCCGAACCGTCGGCCGACTGCGATCGTGTTGCGACAGACGCGTCAGCGCATTGAACAGAAACTCCAGCTTACCCAATTGGTCGAGGTTGGTTGGCGTCAGGCCCGCTACCGCAATACGATCGGCCAGCACTGCCGGGTCCTGAATAACTTCAGTCGCGGTACAGAGTCCAAGCCAAAGCCGCTCGATGGCGGCCTGCCAGTCATGTTTACCGTCGCGATCTTCGGTAACGTAGCGAAAGCCGGCGCGCTCCAGCCAGTCCGACAACAGTGCTGCTTGCGCCGCATCGAGCGCCAACGCCGCTGCAATCGCAGGCTCCTCAAGCAGCGCACGAATCACCAGCGATGACACCGGTGCGCTGGCGGCGCGCAGCAAGGCCTTGAAGGCTTGCGTCAGCGAATCGCCCTGCAATTGCCGACCCTCGATTGAATACGGAATCTGACCCGCGCCAAAAACGCCATCAATTGCATCGGCAAACAGCTCGATATCCGGAGCCAACACCCGCACCTGTTCGGGTTTCAGATCGGGCATGCTGTCGAAGGCCTGCATGAGCGTATCGCGCAGTACCTCCAGTTGACGTGTAGTGCCGTGGCAGGCGTGGATTTGCAGCGATCGATCATCTGCCAGCAACTCAGAACTCGCGCCAGCCAGCGAACTCCAGGCATCGTTGCTTAGGAAGAGTAATGATTGTTGCAGCGCCTGCAATCGACTGCTTGGTGGCAAGATTTCCTGATCGCGAAAATCTTCGACCACTCGAACCGTCGACTGATCGCGCACCCCTTCCTCAAGGCCGCGCAGTTGTGCCAGATAATCGCGCTGCATTCGACCCCAACTGCCCAGCACCAACGGCTCGCTATCGTACAGCCAAGCCACGTCCGGGCGCGAATTGCGAATCTCGGCCAGATAGCGGGGCGACACCAGGTCCTGCCAGAACTCACGGCTCGGATCGGGTACAAAAAATGCGACTTCAATCGAATCCGACAAGCGGCCAAATAAATCGATCTGTTCAGGCGACATCGGCGGCAGGCCAAACACCGCAATTCGCCGTATGCTCGATGCGGCGAATCGTTCAGCCCGCTCAGCCGCGTCGGCCTGCAACAACCAATGTTTGAAGCGATCATAGGGATGCCGTGCCGACACGGCCGGCATCCGCACCAGAGTCTGTTGCCAAAGCCACGACAACCACGCCTCATGACGCGCGAAGCCTGCCTCTGATTGCGTCGCTTCCACGCGCTTGCCGTGCGCCCAGCGCTCAAGCCAATCACGTCGAAAATTCAAAAGCTGCGCAAACTCCCGTGCAATCTGCGTCGCCAACACCAGCAGTTCCTGACTGCTGACCACAGCAGCGCCGGCCCGGCGGTCAAAACGGCCATGCAACACGGCTAAACGCTGCGTCTCAAGTTCAGGTTTTGCTGCGATCTCGGCCAACAGCGGGTAAACGATCCAGCGAACCACTTCCGGCTCGAACGGCGAATCGCTGCTGACGTCCTCGAGCAGACGCGACATCATGTGCCAGAGAAAGCGACTCGGCAATTGCAGCTCGACACCACTGGCAATGCCGAGGCGGCGCGCGATGCCTTGCTGCAGCCAACGGCCAAGCCCGAGGCTGGACGTCACCAGAACATCGCGCGCAAACGGCTCGGACGGGGCGCCTGCGGTGCCGGGCGCAGCCAGGAAGTCGATCAGGTGATCGAGCAGTGGTTCACAACGATTATCGAAGTACAGCGACAGCGTCATAGATTCACAATTAGCGGCGCTTACCGGTCACTGGCCGACCAACTGTTCCAGATGATCATGATGCCACCGAACACAATGAGCGCTTCCATGAACAAAATATGCAGCCGGGCATGCAATTTGTTCACCAGTACCGATGCAACCCAGCTACCCGGAAAAGTCGCGACACCGATCGCCAAACCGAGCAGCGCCGACGACTCGTTCAACAGCTCGAACTTGCCGAAAATGGCGGCCCGCAGC
>JANORY010000086.1:0-10220 GCA_031415535.1 Burkholderiales bacterium
TCAGGATGCCGCATTCGAGGAACGCATCGAACTCATCGTTGATGAACTGCGGCAGCTCGGTGCCTGATGCGAGTTCGACTTGTGCGAAGAAAGTCGCAACGTTCTCTTGCACCAGGCGGTACAGCGTGGTCTGTTCGGGACGGTGACGTTCGTAATGGACCGGGGCGCCGTCAAGTGTCCGACCACGCTGCCGAGCATTCGCTTGCACGCAATTACCCCCGAGGATTGAACCTCGGAGCATCCCCTGCGACGGCGTGCGCCGCAATCAACCAGAATGCCTACTTCTTCGCGCCTAAGACCACAGACCTGCAATACCGGTAAATGTTCTGAGGACTACTTGCACGACGACAACCAAATTGAACGATTATCCAAAATGGACACCAATATCGCGGTCGTGCAGCAGCAATGCGCCCTGGTAATAGTCGAGCTGCTCGACGTCGTGTCCGGCACGCCGGCTAAAATCGGGCGATGAACCCCAGCCTGCCACCGCCTTTGAGAATTCTGAGTACCGGCGGAACCTTCGAAAAAACCTATGACCCGATCAAAGGCACGCTGGGCTTTAGCGCCAGTCATTTGAACGATATGTGCGCGCAAGCCCGCTTGCCGGGATCGATTACGACTGAGGTCATCATGCTGATCGACAGCCTCGATATGAATGATAGCCATCGCGCCCAAATCTTGAATGCCTGCGCGAGCGCCCGCGAATCGCAACTGGTGATTGTTCATGGCACCGATACGCTGGTTGAAACCGCCCAGGTGCTGGGTGCCGCGCGACTGCCTAAGACCATTGTGCTGACCGGCGCGATGATTCCTCATGACGTCGCCCGATCCGACTCAATGTTTAACCTCGGCTTTGGCATTGCCGCTGCGCGTCTGCAGCCAGCGGGCGTTTATGTCGCGATGAATGGACAATTATTCGATTGGGATACGGTCCGCAAGAATCGTGAACTTGGGCGATTTGAAAACCATCAGACAAATCGATAGAACAATCGTCGGTCTTCGAAGTCGTGTTCGTCCAGCACATGCCTTACCAGATCACCGCGCAACAGAGGCGCCGGCCAATCGCCGTCGCATAAGGCCGCCCGATAGGCCGCCCGATACCCATGCGTTGGGTAAGCCAAGTGACGGCGTCGCGGCCGTCGAAGCAATTCGGATAACGGATCAGCCGGAAGTAATGGGTGCCGTATCGCGGACCGTCAGCTCCGCGCATTAACCCTCCTGCGCGACGCGGCGCGGCGATTACCGACCCTAGCGATGAACTTCACCGGAACATCAGCGACCGTGGCATTTCAGGGCCAATCGCGTCGATCATGTTTATGAGTTCACGGGCGAATGCGCGTCATAGAGAGTGTGTGATGACTTACATAGCTCTATAAAGTATTGAAATATCAATGATTTCGCTTATAGATCGATTTCGAGGCTGAAATCACCGGACATCACCGGCAATCCGGATTGCCGGAATACGGATAATCCGACAGAATACTTCCTTTCGGAGGCTGATATGGAATTGATCAAATGCGGGAAGAAAGGCCAAATTACCATTCCCAGAGACATCATCAAAAAGCTCGGGCTCGGTGAGAATACGCCGATGCTGGTCGAACTGAGCGACGATGGCGCCATCATCCTGCGCCAAGCCGCCGTCGTGCCACTGGAAATCTATTCTGATGCGCGTATTGCCGCGTTCGACCGAGAGGGCCAACTGACCCCCAAGGAGTTGGAGCGCGCGCGCGCGCTGATTGACAAGACCGTCTAGTGAGACGACTCTTTCTGGATGCCAATGTACTGTTCAGTGCGGCGCACAAGCGGCAAAGTGCTCAGGGCCTGCTCATCGACTTCGCTGAAAAGCAGCTGATTCAAGCGATCAGTTCGGCTTACGCCTTTGACGAAGCACAACGGAATCTGGCTCGAAAATCCCCAGATGCACTGATTTTATGGAGCACGATCACCTCGGCAATTGGGTTGGCACCGGTGCCCGACCGCGAACATCTCAGCTGGGCCGAACAGCAGGTCGCAGCCAAAGATGCGCCGATACTGGCTAGCGCGGCTGTTGCAAAAGTCGACTGGCTGGTGACTGGCGATCGCAAGGATTTTGGCCATCTATTCGCGACGACGCAGCGAGGGATATTGATCATCACGCCGGCTGAAGCGATACGAATGCTCTTGTTCGAACTCGAAGAATCTTCAGAATAACTTTGCGACGGAGTTGACACGATCAGGATGGCGTTATCGCGGCTCGCGTTCGAGCTAGCACAGGAAGTCTGTAACGTGATGCGCCCGATATTGACGTCATTTGTGCCACCATTCTAGAAACCACAATGTATATCTAATCCATGGGTGATAAATGTCTTCAACCGTGTCAAGGTGGGGCAATAGCTTGGTGATTCGTATTCCGGGTAATGTCGTTGAGAAAGCCATAGGGTCGCGCAAGAATCGCGAACTCGGGCGCTTTGAGAATTCGATTTGAGAACCCACATTGGGAACCATCAGACATATCGATAGAACAATCGTCGGTCTTCGAAGTCGTGTTCGTCCAGCACATGCCGTACCAGGTCAGCGCGCAACAGCCGCCGGCCAATCGCCGTCGCATACGGCCGCCCGATACCCATGCGTTGGGTAAGCCAAGTGACGGCGTCGCGGCCGTCGAAGCAATTCGGATAACGGATCAGCCGGTAGTAATGAGTGCCGAATCGCGGGCCGTCAGGTCCGCGCATCGCATGAACCAGTTCGCGCAGCTCTTGGTCACCGATCGCAGCGGCTTGCTCGTCGCCGGGCAGCGCGCTGCGTGACAATTCCACGAACCGGTAAAACAGACCCGAGTCGACAAAATCATGTTCATCGAGTACGTGCCGGATGAACCGATGCGCATGTAAACGTTCGCCCATCCGAAACGCATGCGATCGGCTGAGCGCGAGCTCTGACATGAGCCAGTCAACCGCATGGTCACCTCGAAAACAGTTCCGATAGACCCGCAGCCGATAACGCTGATCGGCAATGCGAACGCCAGCCACACCTTGCATACGGGCGGCAATCTGACTCAACTGCGCCGCACTCAGTTGCTGGCTCAGAACGCTCGCCGCATTGTGTGTCGTTTCATCAACCTGCATCGGCTTGACTCAACTGAGTTAATTGCCCAACCCGACGCGCTTCATCGGCACTGCGAGCCCAGGCGTTGTTATCGCCCAGCCAGATCAAGAAGTCGGCAATCGGCATGGGCCGAGCGATCAGATAACCCTGCAAAGCACTAACGCCCTGCGCACTCAAATAGGCCCGCTGCGCCTGGGTCTCGACCCCTTCTGCAATTGTCGGCAGCTCAAGTCGGCGGGCCAGGTCAATAATCGCGTCCAGCACCGGCCGATTGGCCGCGTCCTCGTCAATCGAGCGAACAAATTCCCGATCAATTTTCAACCGATCACAATCGATTTTGGCCAGCACCGCCAAGCTGCTCTGGCCAGTTCCAAAATCATCGATGGCGATCCGATAGCCACGTCGGCGCAACTCCTTTAAACCAGTGCTGACACCTGCATCGACGGCATCGCGCTCGATCATTTCCAGCACAACATTTCGCGGTGGCAAGGAATGCTCGTCGAACAGCCGATCCAGACTTGCCGGGAAGCCCGGATCGGCTAGTTGGCTCACCGTTACATTAAAGGAGAAGTACAAATCCGGAAACTCCTTTAACGTTGCCGACAGACGATCGCGCGCCTTGCGCATCAACATCTGTGTCATCGGAATAATCAGACCGGTCTGTTCGGCCTGGCCGATAAATTCTGAAGGTGCGACCAAGCCTCGAACCGGATGGTCCCACCGCATCAACACCTCAGCGCCCAGGCAACGGCCGGTTTTTGCGTCGACAATCGGTTGCACCACCGGCTCGAATTGGCGGCGGCGCACCGCCCGCCGCAAGCGCGTTTCCGGGCTGGCCCGGTGCGCCAAACGGGTGTTCAATCGCGAGTTCAGCAACGCCGCCAGCGCCGCCGCCAGGGCCAGGCTCGGAAAAACCATCGGCCACAATTCGGCCGCGAATCCCTGTAGCGACAGCGACATGACCAGGGTGATCGGAAATACCGAGTCCGCCGCGCGAACCGTTGCCAGGGGCCGCGAATCCGATCGCCCGCCTGTTGACCCGCCAGTCAGCACGATCTGGTCGGCGGAAGGCGACAGTCGATAGCTGCCGCCCTGAATCAGACTGAGTTGCGCGGAACGGCGGGAGCCGCCCAGATGCGCGCCGATCAGCGTTGCCACTCGTTTCAGATCGATCTGCGACACCAGCACGCCACCAGCCGCGCTGGTGCGAATTGCCAGCAAACCGGGCAAGCTTCCAGGCAGGACACCCGGAATTGATTCAAATTCCAAACCCGTGACACCCACTTGTGTCAGAACGCGATCCGAGAAGCGATCCAGGGAGCGGTCCGAATGGCGGTCCGTATAGCGCTCGATGGCCGCTGCGATGCCGGCATCGAGACTGGCCAGTGGTCCGCACGGTGCGTGCTCGCCGAGATTTCGAACCAGGATTTGGCGGGACAACTCGGAATCAAGGCTGGCGCGAACCAGTCTGGGTCTGAGCTCATCACAGGTGCCGCTCGCAACGGTTGCGAGCGCCGTCAGTTCACGTTCGAGTCCGCGCAGGGCGGCCTGGATCAGTGCCAGATTGGCGGTCACTTGCGCTTGCATGCCGGCGCGCAGACGCACGAACGTAACCGAGCTGGCCGTGCTCAGAATCAAGACTGCAGTGAGGGCGCAGATGCCGAACACACCAACCAGGCTGACTCTGGGTGCCAAGGCACTGTCGAGCGGACCGAGCCCGATCCGTACGGCCAAGGTTCGAAGCGCCGCTCGTAAAGCGGCAGCCACCGGGTACCGGAGCAGATTTGCAGGCATGCAGCACTTCTACCGCAACCAGACGGATAGACAATGTGCAGCAGACCGACGTCAAATCAGTCCGAACCAGCGGCTTGAAACACTCGCAAATGTGTCAGCACGCCGGCAATGCGCCATCAGCGAACCGTGAGCGCAGCAAGCGCTCCCAGCGACCACGTCAACCCACCAACAGCGCCCGGACCTTTGCAATGATCTTCTGCGGCGTGAGTCGGGCTTCGGCCTCGAGGCCCGGCGAATAACCGACCGGCACGCGCAAGCCGCCCAGACGAGCCACTTTCGCCGATGACTCCTCGGCCAGCACGGCCGCAATTTCGGCACCAAAGCCGGCCACCTGAACCGCTTCGTGGACGATCAGCGCGCGGCCGGTCTTGGCCACTGATTTGAATACTGCCTCGCGATCCCAAGGCCAGAGGGTTCGCAGGTCGATCACATCGAGCCGAATGTTTTCAAGTGCCAGCGTGCGGGCCGCCGCCAGCGACCACTGCGCGGCCTTGCTCCAGGACACCAGAGTCAGGTCGCTGCCGTCATGCAGCTTTTGTGCGCGGCCGAGCTCAAGCACCCGATTCTCGTCCACTTCGGCTTGTTCGGCCCACAGCTCCTTATGCTCAAAATAAGCCACCGGGTCATCTGACTGGATCGCGGCGCGCAACAAGCTGTAGTTGTCCTGCGGAGAACTCGGCGCAACCACCACCAGGCCCGGTATGTGCGCAAACCAGGCTTCGAGTGATTGCGAGTGTTGCGCCGCCGACGCCGACCAAATACCGATCGGCATCCGAATCACCGCCGGCACACGACCCTGGCCGCCAAACATGTAGCGATTCTTGGCAGCCTGATTGACAATCTCGTCCATGGCGCAGAGCGCAAAATCGATCACCCGCATTTCAACCACCGGCTTTAAGCCGGTCAGTGCCATACCGACCGCTGCGCCCACAATGGTCGCCTCGGAGATCGGCGTGTCAATCACCCGATCCGCACCGAACGCAGCCAACAGACCGGCATACTGACCAAAGATGCCGCCACGGCCGAGATCTTCACCGAGCGCAACGACGCGCGAATCGGCGCGCATTTCTGCGGCCAGCGCCGCCGCCGCGGCCGCCGCGTAAGTCATCAGCGCCATTGCATCGCCCCGGTTGATTGAACATCAGTCAATGCCACGCTGACGTCGGGCCATTGAGCCTGCCGTGCAGACGCCAGCGCCGCAGTCACCTCATCCCGAGCGGCACCGTCGATCGCCAGTACCTGCACCTCGCTCACCCCGCGCTCGATCAAACTGCGTTCGGTGCGCGCCAGTGCGTCTCGTTGCAGCGCGGCGGCGAGCTCGTCCGGATTACGATAGGCGGCGGCATCTACCGACACATGTCCTTTGTATCGATAAGTCCGCGCATGCAGCATGCGCGCTCCCAAGCCGCTTCGAATGTCAGCGACCAACGTTTCGGCAGCGCGATACACTGCCTCGACATCCATTCCGTCAACCTCCAGGGCCGGCACGCCATACGCTCGAGCGCGTGCCGCAGCACCCTCACCGGCCGACATTTCACTGGTTTTGGTCGTCGCCGACCATTGGTTGTCCTCGCAGACAAACAGCATCGGTAACTTGAAGGCCGCCGCCCAATTCAAACTCTCGGCAAACGGGCCGCGATTGATCGCTCCGTCACCGAAAAAACTCACCGCCAGCGCATCCTTGTGCTGCAACTTGATGGAATGGGCGGCCCCCACGGCAATCGGAATACCGGCCGCCACTACGCCATTGGCACCCAACATGCCGACCGAAAAATCGGCAATGTGCATCGAACCACCCTTGCCACCACAAAAACCACTCGCCTTGCCGAACAATTCGTGCATCATTTTTTCGAGGCTCGCACCCTTGGCAATCGTATGCCCATGACCGCGATGGGTCGAGGTCAAATAATCGCTGCTGCGCAGATGCGCACACACCCCGCTCGGAACCGCTTCCTGACCGGTCGAAAGATGCAAGGGGCCGCGCACCTGCGCATTGGTGCCGACCGCCTGACCAAACGCCGCCACGCCGCCTCGGCTAGCCGTTTCGGCGGCGTCTTCAAACGCGCGAATTCGACACATCGTGCGATAAAGGCCAGACAGAACGTCGGCCGTCAAAGGTTTGCTCATGGTTCCAACTCTGTTTGGTGGTGCGGCCTACTTGCCGATGCAAAACTGGCTAAAAATAACACCCAGCAAAACGTCCGCGGTAAATTCACCGGTGACCGAGGCCAGCGCTTGCTGGGCCAATCTGAGCTCTTCGGCGAACAACTCAAGATGGCGCGCACCCTGCGCCGCCAGACTAACAGCTCGTTCCAGCGCCTCATCGGCCGTCGCAATCGCGCGAATATGCCGCTCACGGGCGATGAACAAAGACTCCGCCGCGCCCTGCCATCCGGCCAACGCCAATAACTCGTCGCGCAACAGATCGATCCCCTGGCCAGAGGTGGCCGATAACCATACTGACTCGCCGACGATCCGTTGTGGATCAATTGATGTCAAATCGATCTTGTTAAAGACTTGCAAGATTTTGGCTTTAGCGGGTAGTTTGGCGCGGATTTCTTCGCCCAGCGCCTCGGCAGCCGCGCGTCGGGTGCCAGCGCGCAGTCGGCTGCCAACGCAGGGTCAGGCAAGCGCGTGGCATCGGTGGCTTGAACCAGGTGCAAAACGACATCGGCACGACCCAACTCGTCCCAGGCGCGCGCGATGCCGATACGCTCGACCGGATCCTCGCTGGCGCGAAGGCCGGCGGTGTCGATGATGTTCAACGGTACACCATCAATTTGAATGACCTGAGTGACCTTGTCGCGGGTCGTGCCCGCCACCGGGGTGACGATCGCAATCTCGGCACCGGCCAGCGCATTCAGAAGACTCGACTTGCCGACATTAGGCGCACCGGCCAGCACAACGTTCAAGCCATTGCGCAACAGGGCGCCTTGGGTTGCCTGTGACAGCAATTCGCGCACCTGGTGGTTGAGTTTTGACAGTTGTTGCTGGGCCTGCTCAGCCTGCAAAAAGTCGAGCTCTTCTTCCGGAAAATCGAGGCTTGCTTCGACCAACATGCGCAATTGAATCAAGCCTTGCACCAAGGCGTGCACGCGCCTCGAAAACACGCCGCTCAGCGACCGACTGGCGGAACGCGCCGCTTGTTCGGTGCTGGCATCGATCAGATCGGCGACCGCCTCGGCCTGCGCCAGATCGATCTTCTCGTTCAGGTAGGCGCGCAAAGTGAATTCGCCCGGTTCCGCTAGCCGCATTCCGATCTCGCGGCCGGCCTCCAGCACGCGCAGCAGCAGCAGTTGCATGACCACCGGCCCGCCATGCCCTTGCAGCTCGAGCACGTCTTCACCGGTGTAGGAATGCGGTGCGGGAAAGTGAATCGCGATACCGCGATCAATACTCGCGCCGTCGGCTGAACAAAACGATAGGTAACTCGCGGTGCGCGCCAGCAGCATCCGGCCGAGTACTGCGGTGATAACCGACGAAAGATCTTTGCCGGAAACGCGCACCACGCCGATACCGCCTCGACCCGGCGCGGTGGCGATGGCCGCAATTGGTGCCGAATCACTCATCGGCGTCGTGCGCCGATCAGGTAGCTTTTTTGGCAGCCGCTTCGATTTTGCGGGTGATCACCCATTGCTGAACAATCGAGTACACATTGTTGACCAGCCAATAAAGCACCAAGCCAGACGGAAAGAAAAAGAACATCACCGAGAATACCAGCGGCATGATCGTCATCATTTTCGCCTGAATCGGATCGGGGGGTGTTGGATTCAGCTTGGTTTGGATGAACATCGTCACCGCCATAATGAGCGGCAAAATGTAGTACGGATCGGGTGCGGCCAAATCCTTGATCCAGCCAACCCAGGGCGCGTTACGCATCTCAACCGACGCCAACAAAACCCAATAGAGCGATATGAACACCGGGATCTGAACCGCAATCGGCAGACAACCGCCCAGCGGATTGATTTTCTCGGTCTTGTAGAGCTCCATCATCGCCTGGTTCATCTTTGCCCGGTCGCTGCCGTAGCGCTCGCGGATTGCGGTCATCCGCGGCGTCACCGCTTTCATGCGTGCCATCGACTTATAGCTGGCCGCCTGTAACGGGAAGAAGGCGGTTTTGATGATCAAGGTCAACAATACAATTGCCCAACCCCAGTTTCCAACCAGCTTGTAACACCAGTCCAATAGCCAGAAAATTGGTTTGGCAATGGCGGACAGGTAACCGTAATCAACCGTCAGCTCCAAGCCTGGCGCAATTGTGTTCAACATCTGCTGATCCTGCGGTCCGGCCAGCAGTCGCGAATCCACGGTTGCTGTCGCGCCGGGTGCCAGCACCTCAAGCGTTTGTTTAGCCCCAATCCGATATAAATTGGTTTCGACCTTGTCCGCGTAGTACTCTCGCGCCGCCTTATCGGCCGGAATCCAGGCCACCACAAAATAATGCTGGATCATGCCAGCCCAGCCATCGGCTGCAGTTTTCTCGAAGGTCGCCTTGTTTTTATCGATCTCGGAGAAATCAACCTTCTGGAACTTGCCCTTGTCGGTATAAAAAACCGGTCCGGTGTAGGTTGAGTAAAACTGCGATTCCCCCGGCGGCTTGTGCATGTCACGCGTTAATTGCAAATACAAGGTCGGCTGCAGCGCGGCCGTGCTGGTATTGTTGAGTTCATCCTTGACTGACAGTACGTACTCACCCGGCTTCAGGGAGTAAGTACGCACCACCTTCAATCCCCCCGATTCTGCGACCATTTTTACTTGAGCTGGCGAACTTTCAAGCACGTTAAACGGTGACCGGTGATTTGGAAAAGTGCCGCCCTGGCCAGTACCGACCCAGCCGGACTGGGCATAAAACAAAGCGCCGGGCTTATCTTCGAGCAGTGACACCTTACGCTTGGCGTCTTCAATGTCGGTGTGTTTGAGCAACTCGGAGCTGCGAATCTGTCCGCCCAAGGGATCAATTTTTAAACTGAGTACGTCGTTCTTAAGCTCAATCAACGACGCGCTGCCCGGAGCGGCGGCCGCGTCTGACAAAACGGGCGGGGCAGCGGTGGCGCTCGAACCCACCGGCGGTGTAGCGGTACCCGACGCAGTCGACGCCGGCAGCGTGGCACTTCCCGAGGCACTGGGAATCGACGCGTCGGCGGCCGCCTTCTCGCCGGCTTTGCCGCCGCCGACAGTACTAGAACCGCCATTGGCGGGGGGCGTGGCGCTTGTTTTGCTGGGCGCTCCAAACAAGGAGGGTTGGCCGGTAAAAGCCAAATACTTGTCCCATAACAACAATAAAGACATGCCGAACACGACCCAAAGAATCGTGCGTTGAATAGGCGTTTGAACCATTTTGA